>CAZUHZ010000027.1:0-16829 GCA_964620895.1 uncultured Dysgonomonadaceae bacterium
AAGTACAACGAAGCTATTGCACACTTTGAAGAACAGCCCGAAGGTAAGCGCGAGTTTATGCGTAGCCCCAATCAGTATGGATATGCAGTGTTTACGCTTACTCCGAACAATAGATTTAATGCATCGTTGAGTGGTATTTATACAGGTAAAATGCAATTGGCTAAATTTTCGCCAAACGAAAAATGGGCTCCTAATGAATACAGAGAGACCTCGCCATTTGCAGAACTAAGTATAAAAATGGGCTACACTATACCTTTAGAGAGAGTTTTCTCGGCAATGGAGATATTTGGTGGGGTGAAAAACATTACCAACTATTTCCAATCAGATTCTGATAATGGTAAAAATAGAGATAGCGATTATATGTATGGTCCAGCACTACCACGTACTATTTATGTGGGGATTAGACTGAAATCGATCTAAACGAATAAGAAAACAAATTTAAAAAAGCCTTGATCCTTTCTTTGGATTGAGGCTTTTTTCATGCTTAATTAACCTCACTCCAACTCCATTGAATACAATCCTATATATTTACTGCAAAGTATTATCCCACACAACTAATAGTAAACGAGCAATAATAAAAAAAGTAATACTCCTATTATTATTCCAACACACAGTAGTGAATCATATAAACACTCTGCAAATAATTAATCCTGTGCACTTTGCACCCTCCTACTAACCTTTCTGATTCTTAACCTCCCTCCCCTATTTCATCTTCTTTAACTAAGAATGTTTAAACAATTAGATTTAATCATTTGTTTAAATCAAAAAGATAATTGTATATTTGCACCGAAACATTAGAATATATAGCAATGGAAAAGGAATTAACAACAGAAGAAAAAATAATTGATGCTGCTCGCAAGCTGTTTACACAAAAAGGCTTTAGTGCTACTCGTACTAGAGATATTGCCGAAGAAGCAGATATAAACTTAGCGCTATTGAACTACTACTTTAGAAGCAAGCAAAACCTGTTTCAGATAATAATTGAAGAAAAGTTTGATGAGCTCTTTGGAATAATCAACCCGATACTATCGAATAGTGAGATATCGCTTGAAGAGAAGATAGAGACGTTGGTGATGAACTACACGAAGATGTTGCTAGAGAATGAAGACCTCCCCTTCTTTGTGTTGAGTGAAATAAAATCGAATGAGTTTATTGCTGAGCGAGTAAAACAGAATGCAGAGATTTTGTCGCAACCTGTAATAGAAAATCAACTGAAAGAGAGAGGATTTACAATATCGAGCTTCAACTTTATAATGAACGTGATGAGTTTGACGCTCTTCCCTTTTATGTCGAAACCCTTGTTTGTAACATCGGGTTTAGTGAAGGAGGATGAATTTGCCCACTTTGTTATAGAGCGCCAAAAAGACATCCCTACATGGATAATGAAAACATTAAAATAAAAGATATATGAAATCGAGAAGATTATTATTTTTAGGAATACTACTGCTTGTAGCAATTGGAGCTAGAGCACAAGTAGTAACACTGGATGAATGTCAGGCTATGGCTAGAGACAACTATCCAGCCATTGCTAGATTTTCTATTATCGAACAGAGCAAGAATTTTACATTTACCAATGCCAACAGGGCTTACCTACCGCAATTATCGTTGGAGGGAAAGGCAACCTATCAATCGGATGTAATAACTATTCCATTGGATATGCCTGGACTAGAAATCCCTGTTCCCGACAAAGATCAATATCAAATAGTGGCGCAAGCCAATCAGATAATATGGGATGGTGGTAAGATTGCAGCCAACAAAGAGATGATAAAGGCTAGTGCAGAGGCAGAAAAAAAACAGTTGGAGACAGAGATATATACGTTGCGAGAGCGTGTAAATGGTCTCTACTTTGGCATATTGTTGATGCAAGAGCAATTGAAGTTGCAAGCGGTATTGGAAGATGAGTTGCAACGCAATCATGAACGAGTTGCTAGCTATATTGATAATGGAATTGCCAACGAAGCCGATTTGAGTAGTGTGAAGATAGAGCAGCTAAAGGCGAAGCAACAACGCATAGAGATGGAGTCGGCTCAGTTGGCTTATTTGCAAATGCTATCGATACTGACAGGCACGGAACTAGACAACAACACTGAGTTTGTGAAGCCTCCTATCAAAACAAATAGCTCGTTAGTAACTATCAATCGTCCTGAGTTGGAGCTATTTATGGCACAAGAGGCAACCATTGATGCACAAACATCAAACCTTAAATCGGGTGTGATGCCTGTAATTGGTGCTTTTGCACAAGGTGGATATGGCAAACCAGGATTGAATATGTTGCAAAATGAATTTGATGCATTCTTCTTGGGAGGTGTAAAGTTATCATGGAATATTGGCAATTTCTATACGCTAAAGAATAGCATTAAAAGCAATGAATTGAAGAAACTGAGCATCGATACACAACGTGATACGTTTATCTATAACTTGAATATGCAAATATCGCAACAGCAAAACGAGATAGATAAATACCGCAAAACAATGGAAGACGATGAGGAGATAATTCGCCTGCAACAGCAGATAAAAGATGCAGCCGAAGCAAAGGTGGAAAACGGCACGATGACAGTGTCGGATATGCTGAAGGAGTTGACAGCACTGGAGATGGCAAAACAGGCTAAGTTGTTGCATGAGGTACAGCACATAAATTCAGTATATAAATTAAAAAACACAACTAACTAATTTTTGTAATAAAAGTGCATATACTGCGTTACTCTCGTTTTTGAAACAGTTATTTACTAAAGTAAACTCCTTAGTTTCAAAATCTTCGAAAGCCTTGTCTTTGCCCTTTTCTTATAAAAATTTCAGATTATAAAAAATACATAACCAACAAATATTTAAAAAATATGAAACCTAAATTTTTACTTTATATAGGATTAGCAATTAGCCTACTGACAGCATGTAGTGGCAATGATGGCGATTATGATGCATCGGGCTCTTTTGAAGCTACAGAAATAATTGTATCTGCCGAGGCATCAGGTAAAATTGAACACCTAGCAGTGATGGAAGGTCAACAGCTTGAAAAAGGCGAGCAAATAGGATTGATAGATACAACGCAACTCTATTTGCAGAAGATGAGCCTGCTTACCAATGCAAAGGGTATTCGTGCTCAACAACCCAATATAGTTGCTCAAACTGCTTCTATAAAAGAACAGATAAGTACTTTGCAAAGAGAGAAGCAACGTACCACCAATTTGATAAAGGCTAATGCAGCAACACAAAAGCAATTGGACGATATAAACGGACAAATAGAAGTATTGGAGAAGCAATTGGCTGCATCGCAATCCACTTTGCAGAAAAGCAGTCAAAACATTACTGCACAAAGTTCGTCACTCGATATTCAGATTGAACAACTAGAAGATAGGTTGCAAAAGTCTATTATCAGGAGTCCGATAACGGGCACAGTGCTCAACAAATATGCCGAGGAGGGCGAATTGGCAAACATGGGCACTCCCCTATTTAAAGTTGCCAATATCAACAATATGACACTGCGCGTATATGTTACCAATGATCAACTAACATCTATCAAACTGAACGACAAGGTGCAGGTGTATGTAGATCAAGGGGATGATGATGGCAACAAGAAAGCGTATGAAGGTGTGGTTACGTGGATTTCTGATAAATCGGAGTTTACACCCAAAACCATTCAAACCAAAAACGAACGCGCCAATCTTGTGTATGCTATGAAAGTGACGGTGAAGAATGATGGGTATTTGAAGATTGGTATGTATGGGGAGGTGAAATTTAATTATTAATGGTAAATGAACTGCCGCTCGCGCCGATTTATCGCATCTCGTTGAATGAAGAGTGAGCCCTGTCATTCTGAACGTAGTGAAGAATCCATTCAAGTTCAGTAGAATAATCAAACAGATTCTTCGTTTCACTCAGAATGACAATAAATTTTAACAAGACATTGTCAATTATCAATTGTCAGCTGTCAATTTAATAAAAGCAATGATACAAGTAAAAAACCTCCGCAAAAACTACCACACAGCAAAATCTGAAAGATACGCTGGCATTGGCACAAAGGAACAACCCGAGAAAGGCATCACCCTCTCTGTTCCAAAAGGCGAAATATTTGGCGTAATTGGCCCCGATGGCGCTGGCAAAACCACACTCTTTAGAATATTAGCCACCCTACTGCTACCCGATTCGGGCGAAGCACACCTTGGGAAAAGGAATGTGATAGATGATTACAAAGAGATTCGCAAAATGATTGGATATATGCCAGGGAGGTTTTCGCTCTATATGGATTTGAGTGTGGAGGAGAACTTAACCTTCTTCGCCACAGTTTTCGACACTACCATTAAAGAGAACTACGAGTTTATTAAAGATATATATCAACAAATTGAGCCGTTCAAAAATCGCAAGGCTGGTGCGTTATCTGGGGGTATGAAACAAAAGTTGGCACTATCGTGTGCACTCATTCATCAGCCTCAAGTGCTCATTTTAGACGAACCCACAACGGGCGTTGACCCTGTGTCGCGCAAAGAGTTTTGGGATATGCTGAAGAAGCTAAAAGAGGGGGGAATGACTATTCTGGTTTCTACGGCTTATATGGACGAAGCAACCCGATGCGATAGAATAGCATTGATGCGTGAAGGCGAGTTTATTGCAATGGACACGCCCAGCAATATTATTGCTGATTACAAAGAAACATTGTGGGCTGTGAGAGGAGACAACTTAGCACAGATGTTGGCTGACATACGTACTTTCCCTAAGGTACACACCTCTTATGCTTTTGGCGACCAACATCACATTACGGTTGACCCACAACTAGCCAAAGCGGAGTTGACCAACTATTTAGCAGAAAAAGGATACAGAAATGTAACCATCGAGGAGATTACTCCAACGGTAGAGGATTGTTTTTTAGCATTAACCAACGAAGAGAATGAAAATGGAGAATAATATAATTATAAATGTAGAGGGATTGACCAAAAAGTTTGGACATTTCACTGCAGTCGATAACATCTCTTTTCAGGTGAAAGAGGGAGAGATATTCGGTTTTCTGGGTGCTAATGGTGCTGGTAAAACTACTGCAATGCAGATGCTGATTGGGCTAAGCAAACAGACTTCAGGTGAAGCTATTGTGGCAGGTTATAATATACGTACTCAAAGCGAGCAGATAAAAAAGAACATTGGCTATATGAGCCAAAGATTCTCGCTATACGAAGATTTAAAGGTGTGGGAAAACATCCGGCTTTTTGCGGGAATATACGGTATGAAAGACAAAGAGATTGCAGAGAAAACAGACCAGTTGCTCAATCGATTAGACTTTGAAAGTGAACGTAATACTTTGGTAAAGTCGCTACCGCTTGGTTGGAAACAAAAGCTCGCCTTTTCGGTGGCTATTTTTCACAGTCCTAAGATTGTTTTTTTGGATGAGCCAACAGGTGGAGTTGACCCTGCAACAAGACGACAATTTTGGGAAATGATCTATCAAGCTGCAGAGGATAACATAACAGTGTTTGCCACCACTCACTATATGGACGAGGCTGAATATTGCGATCGAGTGTCGATAATGGTGGATGGGCGGATAGATGCGCTAGACACACCTACTAATCTAAAGGCTAGTTTTGAAGCCAACAATATGGACCAGGTCTTTAGAAAACTTGCGCGCAAAGCAGAAAGAGACTAAGGTGATTATTAGTTATTTGGTGTTTATAACTGAATAACAAAACAACATTACATAAATGAAACAATTTAGAGCTTTTGTAATAAAAGAATTCTATCACATTTTTCGCGATAGAAGAACGATGCTGATTCTATTAGGAATGCCGGTAGCTCAGATTCTAATTTTTGGGTTTGCCATTAATATGGAGGTTACCGATATTGCTGTAGCAGTATTAGACCCAAGCCCCGACACATATACCAATCAAATTGTAGAAAGAATAGATGCCAATAGCTATTTTCATGTAGATTATCATGTTCATTCTCAGAATGAAATTGACAACCTTTTCAAACAAAACAAGATAGATTTGGCAGTGGTGTTTCCTAACAATTTTAATGAGGACCTTACCTACTCTCAAAAAGCTGATATACAATTAATTTCAGATACATCAGACCCTAATACAGGAACGATTATTGTAAACTATGCCACAGGAGTAATTGCAGACTATCAAAAAGAAATCAACAATATCTCCAAAAATCCGCCCTATCAAATAGCCACTACAACAAGAATGCTATACAATCCTGAAATGAAATCTTCGTTTTCATTCGTTCCAGGAGTTATGGGTTTGATTTTAATGGTGATAAGCACAATGATGACATCCATATCTATTGTGAGAGAAAAAGAACGGGGAACGATGGAAGTGCTCTTGGCTTCGCCCTTGAAATTGAGTCAAATTCTTATTGCTAAAACAATTCCATATCTCTCACTTTCATTTATTAATCTGATAACTATTCTGTTTTTGGCTTCTTATCTGCTGGGTGTGCCCATTCGTGGCAGTCTGTTTCTTATTGTTACTATTTCCACGCTTTACATTTTCTTGTCCCTACTGTTTGGTTTATTAATATCGACCATCGCAAAAAAACAAGTAGAAGCTATTATTATGTCGGGAATAGGACTCACAATGCCTGTAATGTTACTTTCGGGGATGCTTTTCCCGATAGAGAACATGCCTTTTCTGTTGGAAAAACTAACTCATATAGTTCCAGCACGATGGTATATTATGATAATGAAAAAACTGATGATTGAAGGATTGAACTTTACTTTTATTATAAAGGAACTGAGTATCCTTACTGGAATGACAGTGTTGATACTAGCCCTCAGCATGCTAAATTCTAAGAAAAGACTTGAATAACAAATTAAAAAAACTACAATAATGGGAACACTAAAGTTTCTTATAGAAAAAGAGTTTAAACAGACCATGCGTAACTCTATTATACCTAAACTAATTGTTGGTTATCCAATAATGGTGATGCTTATTTTTCCATGGGCAATTAATTTTGAGGTGAAGGATATAAAGGTAAGTGTAGTAGATCATAATAATAGCGCCTATTCGCAAAGACTGATTCAGAAAGTTGATGCATCTAAATATTTTATAGTTAACAATATTACTACTAGCTATAATGAGGCTATAATTGACATTGAAAAAGCTGATGCTGATATAATTCTTGAAATTCAACCTTCTTTTGATGAGAACATGGTTAAAAACAGGACTGCAGACGTAATGCTTTCTGCAAACACTGTAAATGGTACACGGGGCTTGCTTGGAAACGCTTACTTGTCGCAAATTCTCAACGATTACTCCTCGGAGCTTCGTGCCGAACTGGCTCATACAAGCATTGCACCCCCAAAAAGGATGAGCGCAATAAACATTATACCCCAATATAAATTCAACGAGAATTTAGACTATAAGGTATTTATGATCCCCGCACTAATGGTAATGATGGTTACATTGATATGTGGCATATTGCCTGCTTTGAATATTGTTAGTGAAAAGGAAAACGGAACTATTGAGCAAATAAATGTTACGCCAGTAAATAAATATCAATTTATTTTAGCCAAGCTTATCCCTTATTGGATAATTGGATTTATTATACTATCAATTGCGTTTTTTGTTGTAGGATTGCTGTATGGTATATGGCCTGCAGGGGGTTTCCTGCCGCTTTATGTGGGCTCTCTTGTATTTATAGTTGGTATATCAGGGTTTGGTCTAATTATATCCAACTACTCTGAAACATTGCAACAGGCTATGTTTCTGGCTTTCTTTTTTATTCTCATTATTATTTTATTGAGTGGACTGTTCACTCCCATAGCAAGTATGCCAACATGGGCTCAAGTTGTAGCTAAAAGCAATCCGCTTTCTTACTTCATGGAAATTATGCGCATGATATACTTAAAAGGAAGTTCCTACAGCGGTATTGCTGCTCCACTGCTTTCTCTTTTGAGTTTTGCTGTGGGATTTAATACGTGGGCTGTTTTAAGCTATAAGAAAAGATAAAACTCAAATCAGATGAAGCTCTTTCCAAAATTAATATTAGTAGTGCTTTCTCTGTTTTTATCTCTATTTAATGTAAATGGGCAAGATAATAAACAGTGCATAGATACTATTGGAGATTCTCCAAAAAGAATCGATTTATTAATTAAAGAAAGAGTACTTAAAGAAAGAAGTTCATTAGAAATATCGGAAGATGATGTGAGGAGAAAATTAGATTCTACACACTCTTTTGGTATTTTAAAAGACAACTACTTCATTACAGGCAATTCTTTAAACAAACAAATCAACGTAGATAATGCTGATGTAAAGTATCAAATTAGTTTCAGACAACGTTTCAGTAATAGCTATCTACCATTCAATACATTTGTATTCATCTCTTACACCCAAAAATCATTTTGGAGTATTTATAAAAAATCCTCTCCATTTCGCGACACCAACTTTAATCCTGGAATAGGTTTTGGAAGATATCTAATCTCGGATGACAACAATTATATAGGTAGTGTTTTTCTTCAACTTGAACATGAGTCCAACGGAAAAGATAGTATACAATCAAGGTCATGGGATTTTGCAAGTGTTTCGGGTAAGTATTATTTTAATGACAGGCTTTTCTTTAGAGCCAAAGTAAGGCTTCCGTTAGTTCTATTAATGGATAACACCAATACAGATTTGATTACCTACAAGGGGTATGGTGATTTTTCTGTAGACTACAGAACCAAAAACGAACGATGGTGGTTTAATGCCAATGTAACGCCGAGACGTAATTTCATAACAATGAATACAACTCTTAGTGCTGCCTTTAGAGTCTCTGAAAAATTCAATCAATACCTTTTTTTTGAACTTTACAATGGCAGGGGCGACAGTTTATTGGAATACAAAGATTATGATTTAAAGTTGCGTGTTGGTATATGTATCAAACCTGATTTTTTCAGTGTGTTTTGAAGTTTGGAAAATGAATCATTTCAAAAACAAACGAAGTTATGAAAGTAGCGATTTTTATAAAAAAAAACGAATTAACTGTTTTACATGAAGAGAAAGCTCATGTGGTTGTATTCAATATCGAAGAGGATAAAGTAGTTGGTGTAGAAAACATAACATTAGAGAGTCAAAACAACGACTCTATAGTAAATTGGCTAAAACTAAACTCTATAAACCAAATCTATCTTTCTGCAATTGACGATTATAGTCATCAGAAACTAAAATCAAAAGGTGTTAAGGTAAAAACTATTGAATCACTCGAAAACGATAAATTATTCAAAAGTTTATCTCTTATCATCTCTTAATTTTAAAAAACATATTACTAAAACACTAAATTCCCGCCTTATCTTTATAGTTACACTCGAATAAAACGAAGCAATGAAACTATTCTTAAATACATTTCATATCTTCGTGTAACTAATAGCTGCTCACTCTCAGTTGTTGGAATGAAATGTAACGTTAAAGCTCAATGTCAAAACAATTCTTTGCTTTTGTAAAAAAGGAGTTCTATCACATATCACGTGACAAGAGAACCATGCTGATACTATTGGGGATGCCTGTGGTGCAGATATTGATATTTGGATTTGCCATAAACATGGAAGTGCAGAACATCCGCATTGCTATCTATGAGCCACAGGTTGATGTTTATACACAAGAGATTAGGGCTAGAGTTGAAGCCAATCCTTACTTTATACCGCAAGCCACACCCCACTCTATTCATGAAGTGAACGAGATGTTGCGCAAAGGCGAAATAGATATTGCACTAGTTTTCCCCAACAATTTTCACAACAATCTTGTGGAGGGGAGTAAATCACAAATACAGATTATAGCTGATAGCTCCGACCCTAATATTGGAACAATATCTACCAACTACCTGCGGGCTATCATTGCTGAACAGCAAATGGAGTGGATGGGTTTGCAGGAGATTCCCTATCATATAGATGTGACAAGCAAATTGCACTACAACCCCGAAATGAAGTCGGCTTACACTTTTGTTCCTGGCATTATGGGATTGGTATTGATGATTATTTGTGCCATTATGACCTCTATCTCTATTGTAAGGGAGAAAGAGATGGGTACAATGGAGGTGTTGTTGGCATCGCCGCTCAACTCTACTACTATACTTCTTTCTAAAACAATTCCATACCTAGCACTCTCTATCATCAACTTAGTTACCATACTGTTGTTATCGGTGTTTGTGCTGCAAGTGCCTATTGTGGGCAGTTTGCTACTATTGCTGTTTATATCTACACTATTTATTTTCCTCTCCCTTTCTTTGGGACTGTTGATATCTACAGTAGCACAAACGCAGGTGGTGGCTATGCTTATATCGGGAATCGGATTGATGATGCCAGCACTTATTCTTTCTGGAATGATTTTCCCCATAAACAATATGCCCAACTTCTTGCAATGGTTTTCTGCAGTGGTTCCTGCAAGGTGGTATATTACGGCTGTAAAGAAAGTAATGATACAAGGCTTGGGCTTTATGGCTGTAGCCAAAGAGATAGTAATAATGATAGCGATGATTGTGGTAATTGTAACATTGAGTATTCGTAACATAAAGACAAGATTGGAATGAAAACACTTAAATACCTTGTCGAAAAAGAGTTTAAGCAGATATGGCGCAATCCTATGATCCCAAAGATGATAGTGTTTTATCCCATATTGGTGCTACTTATTTTTCCTTGGGCAATCAACTTCGAAGTAAAGAATATAAAGGTGAATATTGTAGATCAAAGTAGGAGCCCCTATTCGCAACGTTTGACAGATAAAATAGAAGCTTCCAACTATTTCATATTGAATGATGTAACGGATAGTTACGAAGCGTCGATGAAAGACATGGAAAATGATAGGTGTGATATTATATTAGTTATTCCTCCATCGTTTGACGAGCATTTGGTGAAAGAACAGAAAGCTGACATCTCAATTGTAGCAAATGCTGTGAATACAACACAGGGGTTGCTAGGAAGTAACTACTTGTCTGAAATAATAAATGATTTTGCTTCAGATTTGCGTTACGAAATAAAACCCATCTTGAAAGTACAACAAGCACAAAGCCTAGAGATTGTGCCTCGCTACAAATATAACGAGACACTAGACTATAAAACATTTATGCTACCGGCATTTATTGTGCTTATGATTACGCTTATTTGTGGTATATTACCCTCGTTGAACGTGGTGTTGGAGAAGGAGTTGGGCACAATACACCAAATAAACACCACACCTGTTACTAAATTCAACTTTATTCTGGCAAAGGTTATTCCCTATTGGATTATTGGTATTATCATTCTCACTATCTCTATTTTTATGGTGTGGATTATTTATGGGCTTTTTCCATCGGAAAGCATTATTGCGCTCTATCTAGCATCTATTATTTTCATATTGGGGGTAACTGCTTTGGGTATTGTTATCTCTAACTATTCCGACACTTTGCAGCAGTCGATGTTTGTAGTACTGTTCTTTATTCTTATCATTATTCTATTGAGTGGCATGTTCACACCTGTATCTAGTATGCCTGCGTGGGCACAAGCTATTGCTTATATCAATCCGCTTACACACTTTATAGAGATTATGCGATTGATTTACTTAAAGGCAAACCGATTGATTGACCTGCTACCACAGATGGGGATATTGGTGGCGTTTGGTGTGGTGTTTAATGGGTGGGCTGTGGTGAGTTATAAGAAGAGCAATTGATAAATAATGATTAAGGGTAAATTATTAATGAATGATTCGGGATTTGGTTAAATTACAAGCATCGTAAAAACGTTTTTTAAAGTGTTCAAACCAAGCTATTTATTAATAAAAGAGTCCACTCTGAAAAGTCAATCTCATTTATTTCCGCCCATAAATCCCCTAAAAGAGGACTTTGGCAGAGTTTTAGGAACAGACACATAAAAGAGTAATGGGTAAACGCATACTTTTGTACGTGCCCGCTAATAGTTTTCAGCAAGCTGAAATGAACTCACCTAAGTTTCACAGCAATGAAAACAAGCCACCAAACGGCAGCTTATTATTCCTGTACATCGCATATAAAAGTACTTATAAAACTATTTTACTATATCAAAAGATTTTCAATTAATTATTGCCTAGTATCTATCACCAAATCAGTTAGTTCAAAAGCTACACACTCCATTGTAGCATTTGAGTTTTTCTTGTTTTTATTTTTCTTATCCACCATTTCCATATACATCATCAGCCCATTTTCATATTCTTTAGAAAATTTCTGCATTGATGGTGGAATATTGGCATGCTGGCTTTTAAACATATTCCCAAAGCCTGCTTCCATATCAGGAGCTATATAGATTGTGAATTTATATTCGTCGTTCTCCATTTCACGTCCAATACAGTCGTAACCCAAAAACATGCGATTGGGTAGTTCTTTAAAAGTGTAATCGTTATACATATCCGCATCTTCTTCCACTGCGTTGCTTAAATCCATCTCTGTTGCTACTGCCATGCCACCTACATAAGTGAATACTGTTTTATTAGCTTCGTCGAACACCATCGACATATTCATGTTTTTGTCTTCGCCCATATTCATTTTCATACCCATGTAGGGTTCAGTTTTGCTGAGATAGTAATCCATATCAATCTCTCCTTCTTGAGTTTTCATTTTCATGGCATAGCGATAATCAAAGCCGTATGATGCAGGCAATTTTGACATATCAACCTGTTTGCCTACTGGGCTCATAAGTTTGCCAAAATCTTGGTTCAACAACTTGTCCATAGCCTCGCCAGTTTTATCTGCCGCTTTGTCGGCAACTTTATCTGCTGCTTTATTGACAATTACCTCTTCAGTTTTTTCTAATACACGCTCTTTCAACTTCTTTAAAAACTGAGCATTCGATTGGCTTATTCCAAAGCTAGTAAGTATTACTGCAATTAATAGTGTTTTTTTCATCTTGTTTTGGTTTTTGAGTTAATAAACTTATTTCTTTTACCAAGTTCATTTCTATTTTTCTTAATGAATCAAAGGTAATGCATCAAGCATAAATCTACTATAGCTATTTTCTCAAATATTTGTACTATGGTTCTTTTTAGTGTATTACCAGCATTAAGTTAGATGAAGTTTTATCAAATCTATAATTCAGATGCGGGATATGTTTTACAGAAGATGTAAAAAAAGTAACCTTTGTGAGTTAAAAATCAAATCTTACGGATACAAAGCGACAATCATAACATGGAAATCAAATCCTCTGTGTATGATTCCGCAATTATGACATATAATTCAAATCCACCGTATAAGAGTCGGCAACCATAACATAAAACTAATATCTAGCGCCGTATAAATTAGGAAATGAGATGAAACTCGAATCTATGCTCTACGAAATAAAAATAATAGCATAAACTTCAAATCCACCGCCGTGGAAATAAAATTAATGACATAAAAGTCAAATCCACGACGAATGAAATGAAAACAGAGAGACAAATGCCATTTCTACGATATATATATATATATATATATGATGGTCTCTAAGCAGTGTGTTGTTGCAGATGCATTTACGGCTAATGCATTAATTGATTAGAAAACTTTTCTAACTACAATATGTTATAGTAGTAGTTTACACCTTTGCAATCAAATACTAACCAGATATAGAGTAAATAGAATCTGTGAAAGATGATTGCCAAAACGAATTTATAAACACTTAAATATATACAGACATGAGTTATTATTTTAATAAAACAATTGCATCAGATTTCGAATCAGTAAAAAAAATGGTAATCGAAGAATTAGGGAAAGAAGGTTTTGGTATTCTATCGGAGATAGATGTGCAAAAAACTTTTAAAAACAAACTTGATGTTGATTTTAGAAAATATCAGATACTGGGAGCTTGCAACCCTCATTTTGCACACAAAGCTATAACGGCTGAAGATAAAATTGGCACGATGTTGCCTTGCAATGTAGTATTGCAAGAATTAGAAAATGGCAACATAGAAGTAGCAGCTATAAATGCTACAGCTAGCATGCTAGCTGTCGAAAACAGAAAAGTATCGGAGATTGCTAAACAAATAAGTGGAAAGCTGAAGAAGGTGGTTGATGCTTTGTAGATTACCAGCATATTATACAGAAAACAGAAAATACTTTTAATAAAAATGCGCTATTGGTAGTTGAAGCTACCCACAGCGCATTTTTATTTGATATTGTTTCAAACAATCAATAAGCCTTTGTTCCCTTCACCTCCTCTATAGATGTGTGCGTTTTCTCAAGAGCACGCCATGCGTAGAATATATACCCCATTACAACAGGTATAAATAGCGACACCCAAGCCATTGCATTGAGCGTAAACTTGCTTGAAGAAGCATTTTGAAGCGTAAGAGAGCTTTGTAAATCTGATACAGATGGATAGAAAGCTGTGTTGTTTACTCCTGTAATAAAAATCAACATCGTAACGGTAAGTACAGCTCCTGGACCTGCAAACCAGATACCTTTTCTGTATTTAGGTTTGAGAATAGAAATGATGATACCGTAGAGCACTAACAGTACTCCTACTACAAAAACAACGAATAGAATTGGCATTGCCAAAAAGTTGTTCAGATACTTCATGCTCTCCATATATACCTCGTTTGTCTCTGGATTTACTGCAAACCCTTCGGATAGGAATGTCCAAATAACAAACACAAGGAAGAATATCACAAATGGTATAGCATTGTAGATAAGAAACTTATGACTTCTTTTTTGAAGTACTTCGTGATCCAATCTATTGATAAAATAAAGTGTAGCCATAGTGCGTGCCAAAAACAACACTGTGAAACCTAAAGCCAAATTACGCAAATTGAGCAAAGCCTCTAATCCATGCCATGGGTTTTGCCACTGACTAATAATAGGTCCGACAGAGCCTACACCAGCAATATTCCCTTTGCTCATTGTAAACTCTGAGCCAGTGAAAAATGTAGCCAATGCCACACCCACCAAGAAAGTTCCTAACACACCATTGATAAGTAAAAATGTTTTATAAGTAGTCTTACCATACGTATTGCCTGGCATTGACTGAAACTCGTACGAAACTGCCTGCAATGTAAAGCAAAACAGAATAGCCATCCACACCCAATAGGCTCCTCCAAAACTAGTTGAATAAAATAGAGGGAACGAGGCGAAAAATGCGCCACCAAAAACTACAAGTGTTGTAAAGGTGTAGTGCCACTTTCGACCGAGTACATTGGTTATAAGCTTTTTCTCATCTGCTGTTTTAGACAAAGAAAACAGCATTGACTGACCTCCCTGTACAAATAGAAGAAAGGCAAATATTCCCGCAATCAACGATATCAAAAACCACCAGTAATGTTGTAGAAATGAATATGTAAACATAATATTATATTTTTTATTTATTCAATCAATTAATATCCTAAGTTACTATCCGTATCTGTCTCTTCAGGACCTTTCTTAATCTGTTTCACCATAATTCTTACTTCAGCAATTAAGAGAAGGGTAAACATTACCAAGAATAGCGTAAATGTTGTAATTACTGAACTTACTTCTAAGCTAGATATAGCTGCTTGAACAGGAAGTATATCTTGAATAGCCCATGGTTGTCGCCCTACTTCAGACACAATCCAACCAGCTTGCCCTGCAAGATATGCCAATGGTAAACTCCAAAGCGAAACATGAAGCATCCATCTATATTTTTTGTCTTCAAGTTTTCTCTTGCGATGCAAATACCAAACTATTGCAAACAGAAGAATATAGTAGAAGCCAATAGCAACCATTACTCTAAAAGTATAGAAAAGCAGTGGTACATTAGGTATAGTTTGCTCTGGTCTGTCGAGATATCCGTATCCAAAATAATCGAAATTCTCTTGAAGTGTAGCTTCAAATCCAGCCAACTCATCATCACGACCCTCATCCTTGGCTATTTGGTAGTTGCCCAATGCTTCAATAGCTTTTTCGCCACGCATCTTCTTCTCTTCAAATGATAAGGCAGTAGTGCCATCTTGCATAGTATAGCCTCCATCAATTATATCTCTTATTCCAGGCACAAAAGCATTTAGTTGTCGGTATCCCATTATAGACAATAGTTTTGGCAATTCTATTTTAAATAGAAAAGCTTCACCTTTGTCGTAGTTTGATTTGTCTGCTTTCATAGGATTTAAAACACCTATTGCGACCAATCCTGCTCCCTCTTTCCCTTCGTAGAGACCCTCCATTGCCGCTATTTTCATGGGTTGTTTTTGTGCTACTTCATAGCCCGATCCGTCACCTGTAACTGCAAGCAGTACAAATGAGATTAAACCAAATATAGCTCCAATTTGAATGCTTTTAAAAGCAAATTCTTGGTTGCGTTTTCTGAGTAAAAACCATGAACTTATGGCAACTACAAATGCAGCACCAGTAGCCCATCCCGAAAGCACCGCATGAAAAAACTTATTGATTGCTACAGGCGAAAGAGCAATTGCCCAGAAATCAACCATTTCGTTACGAACTGTTTCAGGATTAAACTCCATCCCTATTGGATGTTGCATCCAAGCATTGGCAATCAAAATCCAAAGAGCAGAGAGAGTTGCTCCTATGGTTACTAACCAAGTGGCAGTAAGATGAGCTTTCTTGCTCACCTTTTTCCATCCAAAAAACATGATAGAAATAAAAGTAGCTTCTAAGAAGAAGGCTATAATACCCTCAATAGCAAGAGGTGCACCAAAAATGTCTCCTACAAACCAGCTATAATTAGACCAGTTTGTTCCGAATTGAAATTCAAGAATGATTCCAGTGGCAACACCAATTGCAAAGTTGATTCCGAATATCTTCATCCAAAACTTGGCAGCAAGCTTCCACTCTTCTTTTCCAGTCCGAACGTATATTGTCTCCATAATAGACATTATTACTGCGAGACCCAATGTTAGTGGCACAAAAAGCCAATGATAACCTGCAGTCATTGCAAACTGCAATCGCGACCAATCGACAACTGATGAAAAATCAAATAAATCCAT
>CAZUHZ010000028.1:0-16740 GCA_964620895.1 uncultured Dysgonomonadaceae bacterium
AATAAAAATTGAAAGTTGAAAATGGTGGGAATATCTGCCTGTATAGTGTGAGATAAGCATTTACCTCTTCTAGAAATGACATTATGAATTAGATGTGTGGTATGAGGTGTGGGGTATGAGGTATGGGGTGTGAGGTATGGGTGTGAGGTAATTCAATTGTTAATGGGGTGTTGGGTAGAGACGCAATGCTTTGCGTCTTTGGTATAATATCATCCACAGCATAAAAAAAGTTTCTAGACAAGACGGCAAGCCGCAAAGTGCTGATTGATTTAAGGCAGCAATGCTTTTACTCCGTAGGAGTATTATCTTTGTAGTAGTAGCAACGGATAGGAGACGTGAACTCTCATAATAGCAATAAGGCTTGAAATTAGATAAAAGAAACCTGGCTTAACTCATCTGCAAAACGGTGTATTCCATCTTCTATTTTCTTTATAGTTTCTTGTCTTGGTTTCTTTCTTCCTGTTACATAATGACTCAATTGTCCTTGATTGATACCAGTAATAGTTTGTAAACCTGCAAGAGTAAATCTGTTTGAGTAATATTCAAGAAAAGAAGCCACATCATATTTAAAATCAAACGCTAATTTATTTGGAAATTTTTTGTCTGACTCCTCATAATATTCTTTCATTTCATCGTGTGTAGTGTAAAAATCAGCGATAGCTTCTTCAACGCTTTTTCCAGTACCATACAAACCAAAAGATATTTTATCAGAATATTCTAAATTTACATCATAAGTACCATCAGATCCTCTTACAATTATTGCTTTTAGTTTCATTTTGTATCCTCCATTTTTTTGTTCAATAGTTAGAATTTAACACCCGATTGAGCTTCAATTGATTTCTGAGTTTTATTCTTAGCCTCTTCCGAATTATGCCTTGACATTGGAAAAGTTCTCTCGGTTATAGGGCTGTACCATATGGTATGGTTTCCTCCTTCTCTTACAAGATAACAACCTGCTTTCTTCAATTTGCGTTTAATTTCAGAATATTTCAATTCTACTATATTTTATATACGTCACACAAAGGTATTAGTATTCGTACTAATTTGCAAATTTATTCAGTTAAAAGTATTAGAATTAATACTCCTTGTTGAAGAATTAGAAATCTCATTTGTCACAATTTATCAAGCGTGGATAATGTGAACCTCTTCATGGTCGGGTCACAATGTCTTAAAACGGTAGCAGTATCCAACCAAGCCTTTGTATACAAAACCTCTACAGTGATGGCATATTAATACTACCCCGTCATTAATCATTGATGATTAACAATTAACCCACCACCATTATTCAAAGTACTTCTCAATCCGTTCAAAAACTAACTTAGAACTAATCATTGCCATTGGCAATCCTGCGCCAGGTACAGTAGAAGCACCTACATAGAAAAGATTCTTATACTTTTCATCTACATTGGCGGGACGCATAACACCTATCTGCGTGAAGCTGTGAGAAAGTCCAAGACCACTACCACGATGCAAGTTGTACTGCTCGCCCCATTCAATAGGAGTGTAAACAGTTCTCGATATTATTTCAGGGGCAATATCTTTGCCAATTCTCTTCGAGAAATCTTCAATTATACTATCCACAATTTCGTCTCTGTCGTCCCAGTTTTTCTTTTGGAGTAAATTAGGTACAGGACACACAAAAAACAGGTTCTCGCAACCTTCGGGTGCACAATCTTCGTTGTATTTCGATACCACATTTACATAGTAGTAAGGTTTTTCCAATGTGTTACTCTCAGACAACACCTTATCGGCATACTCCTTGTAGTTTGTACCTAAATAGTAGTTGTGATGATCTACTCCTGGCAGTTTACACTTCAAACCAATGTAGAAAGTAAGAAAACCCATTGTCCAACTTTTCTTGTCCATCTTCTCTGTCGTATAGTTATTGTGTTTCATTACAGTATTACGAAACACAGCAGCATCTGCATTAATCAATATAGCCTCAGCACTCCACTGCTTACCACTTTTATCAACTACCGATTCAATCTTTTTACCATTGGCAGTAAAATCAACCACCTCTGTGTTGTAATGAATTTTCACATTCTCTTTGGATAACTCATCCACCAATCCCTCTATTATTTTGTACATCCCACCCACCACATTGTAATAGCCATCGTGTTGAAATTCTGTGTAAGACAATAGTGTATAGATAGCCATAGTATCGAAAGGAGTTCTACCCAAAAAGAAGGCAACCAACGAAACAATTTGCTGTGCCTCTTTTGAGTCAAAATATCTCTCTACATGTTGATAAAAACTTCTGAAAAGCACAGGCACATGAATAGGATTTACCCTCATCAATGTGGTGATATAATCGAACATAGAGTTGAAGTTGCTACGCACCACCAAGTCCACAGTATCGTTGAACAAAGCTCCTGATTTCTTTAGGTATTTGTGCATTTTCTCCTCGAAGTCAGGTTCAATATCCTTAAACTGCTCTGCTAGTTTTGCAATATTCTTGTAGAGATGGAAGGTTTTGGGATTGTCTCTAAAGTTAACCGAATAGAGTGGGTCGAGCTCTATGTATTTGAAAGGAAGCTCAATGCCACAATCACGAGCAAACTCTTCAAACTCGTATGACATGCTAAAAAAACTAGGTCCGACATCAAAAGTAAAGCCATCTTTTTTCAGTTGATTTAGTCTTCCTCCTGCTTGTGCATTCTTCTCTATTATTTCTACTTGGTAGCCTTGTTTTACCAGTCGTAAAGCAGTTGCAAGACCACCAAGTCCAGCACCCACAATTAGTACACTTTTATTCTTGTTCATTATTTTTATTTTTTATAAAGGTAGGATATAATTCGTTTTTCACCCAAAGAAAGTTGGGCTCAACTTTTAATATGAGCTGAAAGTATTCTTCTGCCTTGTCGTACTCTTTTATCTCGATATAAGATTCCACCAAGTTTGTGAGTAAATTCAAGTAGTTCCAATCATTTCTCATCTCTATGGGGTCTTTCTCCATTATTGTTTGTGCCTTTTTGTAATATTTTATTGCTTCCTGTTTCGATCCTCCAAATAGTGGGGGCATATAAAATTGAGCATTTGCATACTGTATAAAACCAAAGGGATTGTCTGGGTTTAGTTCCATAGATTGTTCAGCTGCACTAATGCTTTTAGGACCTGCAAAAGGAGCTTTTAGTTTGTTCAGTTGAATTGTAAAGCCATAAAAAGCAGATTTGTATGCATTTACGTACGAAGGGAAGAGCGATGTTTTCTCCAATTTCTCTAAGTTGCTCTCTGCTAGTTTCAAATAAGTTTTCACCTGCTTCTTATCATTGTTTTCTAAGCTAAAACCAATATAGCCATATTGGTAGTTGATGAGCTCCAAAAGAAATGCATCAGATTTGCTTTGCTTTTCCTCCATTTCATCTATTATCACTTTCCATTTATCCATATTGCTGTTGATATAAGCATTGTAAATGTTCTGCTTGTACTGTGCTGCTAACTTGAAAAAGCTAAAAGCAAGCAATATCGTTAATATTGCAAAACGTTTCTTCCTTTCCATATATGTTCTTTTTTAAGTTTGTTTTCAATCGATTTTATTATTAATAATCCGAGCGATAATTGTTGAGCCAATAGGAAGAAGATGTTTCTACTGATAGATTGATTACTTACTAATGAAACCAATATGCGAATAAGTAAAACAGTAGTAATATAAAATATCAGACCTTTAGATTCATTGACTAGCAAGATTGGTATAAACCCTAAAGTGGTAACTATCCAAAATAGTATTGAGGCTATTGTTGACCCTCCAAAGAAAGAGGTTACATTTTTAGAGAACCCATTTAGCGACTCTTCGTAGGAGTGATACATACGACACTTTATATCCGTTTCGTTTGCTAAGCAAGCTACTTTCAGTTTCTTCTGCTTGTAATAGCGAGCAATCTTTATATCCTCTACCTTTTCTGCTTTCATCCTTTGGTGAGGCATAAGACGCATATAGATTTTTGCATCAAAAAACATATATTGTCCATTAGCTGCTGCTATGTAAAACAATTTAGTTTTTCGCACTAATATCATTGGTAATAGGGTCAACAGTATATAGTTCATAATAGGAATGGTTGCATATTCTCCCCAACTTTTAATTATCTGTTTTGGAAAAACAGAAACCAAACTAAGGTTGTTTTTATGAGCAAAATTGACTGTCTTGCCAATTATATTATTCTTGATGCGCACATCAGCATCCAAAAACAGAAGATAGTCACCCTTGGCTTCCATAGCAAGCAAATGGCAAGCATTGTTTTTACCTAGCCATCCATTGGGCAATCCATCAGAGGCTATTAGCCTTATTTTCTTATCCTTCTTTACAAAATCACTAACAATTTCTGCCGTACGGTCTGTTGACTGATCATCAAACACTAGAATCTCATAGTTATGATAGTCTTGGGTGGTCAAATCGTTCAATAATTTGAGGATGTTCCGCTCCTCATTTCTTGCAGGAATAAGTATGGAAACCAACGCAGCTTTTTTATTAGTAGCCTCCATATTTTGTTTGAAAACAAAATTAACAGAAGCCACTATTAGTTGAATAGCGGTAAATGCAATAACTATGTAAGCAATATACTCCATTTATACCGTTTTGTCTGTTTGTTGTTTGATGCAGTTTGCAAAGAAAGCATTATAACTTTTCTCTAGTTCACCATAGTGTATGTTCTCACCATTGTATTCAGTAATATAGTGGTGCAAGACTGGTTTCCTGTTGATAAAGTCGTCTATGGAATTTACAAGAAATACAATTTGCACATACTCTCTATTTGTTCTCTCCAAAATTTTCTCAACTCCTTTTTCAAACGTGAGCGTGTGTTTGTGTATCGACTCCACTTTACCTTGAGGAAACATCAATACCAAATTGTGGGGGTGGGAGAGTAGCCCTGCTGAATATTGTATTGTTTCAACTGCTGACCTTGCCGACTTCTTTACAGAAAAGCCTCCCGTATAATTAAAGTACCAATGCTTCCTTAATTGCTCTTCGAGCATCATAAAATGGAACTTCTTTTTAAACACCTTACTATTCAAATTCAATTGCCAAAAACCATCCCACCAGCTACTATGATTAGAAAGTAGCAAAATAGAACGATTGCTACTTACATCCACATCCCCAATTATCTCTATTCGTGAGAAGTGGCGATTGATTGTCACCCTAGAGAATAATTTAAAGAATGGATAAATCACAAAGTGGTGTTTTGCTTTTATAATCATACAATCAAGTTAAGAACAAGTATAGAATAAGAAAGAGAATAAACTGACAAAGCAAAACTGCTAATGCTAAACCATTCTTTATCTTTATTTTCAACAACTTCAACCCAATATGAAATGCCACTGCTATCAGAAACCAAGTAATATAATTCTGCAATGGCACTGCCACCTCTTTCCAACTCCACATATCCATTTTAGGTGCTACTTGCTCCATCACAATATCGTAGATAAGCATAGCTGACGATGCTAACAGTACTTTCATAGAGGTGTGCATCTTTGTTTTTTCCAATATGGCAGCAGTAGTATAAACCAAAAAAAACCAGTTAGCACCAATAATCAAGGGCGTCTCCCACAACTTCACTCCCAAATTATCGCCATACGAGTATGCACCAAACAACAATCCTGTATGTACACCTGCCACCTCTATGGCGTAAGATGATACATAGATAAACAATAAGTAGGCAATTAACTTTCCCCGTTGCTTACTCTCGTCCGATAGTGCAAGCACTACAAAGCTTAGTAGCAAAGCTAAGGGTGTTAGTTGCAAAAAGAAACTATTGGTAGTAGGCAAAAGCATACCCACCAAGCCTACAGAAAAGAAAATAGCCAAAAGCACAGCTACAGTTGTCTGTTTGGTCAGAAAGAACTTGCGTATTTCACTGCCTCTACTCATCCTTCCACTTTCTTCAATCGGTTGCGAAGCATAATTGCCAATAAAAGCATCGTAAATCCATATGCAAAGTCTTCTATGGGAATAGTTATCAATCGTATATTAAGATTCTGAGTATGGTCGTACCAAACCACTGGATTAGTTGTGAAAGCACCTGTGAGTGCCCCATTTACTAAAACAAATGGAATAAATATCACCAAGAATGTGCAATAGAATCTACTAATTGTGTCAGTCCAATCGAAATAGGCGATAGCAAGTACAATTAAAGTTACCACCATTATATAAACAGTATAAGCTTTATCTAAATTGAGCAATAGGACCACCAATGCTACTACGAAAAAGAAGATAGTAAGACGTTTTGATGTAATGTTGGGTAATTTAAAGCTAGGGAAATATGCATGCAGCACATCGTGCAAAAATATACTAGCATAAGGTATGGCAATAAAGAAGAGCCACTCCTCGATGGGCAAATTAAATAGAAAAACCCCAGATAGGTAATCACTATTAAATCCCCAAACACCTATGTTGGTAAAATAGATATCACCCACAATATAAAACAGCGCAATGGCTATAACAGATGGCAGCAAATACTTCCACTGCTTATAAAACTGCACTTTTTTATCGAAGCTCAATAAAAAAGGTATCGATATAGATGCAATAAGTATGATAGTGTATAGTGACATAGGCTACTCTTTAAAAAACTTAGTAGGGAAAATAAGCAATCCGTAATTGTGAAAATCGGTTTTCGATTGTGGTCGGTGATGTGCCAAATGAGCCTTTCTAATTGCTCTTATGTACCTATTGTTCATCTTATATAAGAAAGGTAGAGGCAGGCGCTCATGAATAATCACATCGTGAATAATAAAATAGGTCATACCATAAGCAGTTATTCCAATACCTAAGGCAATGAGTGAAGGTATATCCAATGAAAATCCAACAATCAAAAGCACAATTGCTGGTGTAGCATAAATTATGAAGAACCTGTCGTTCTTTTCAAAATGCTTGGCTTCGGTGTTAGGGGGCATTTTAGCTTTCTTGCTGTCTCGCCTATGATGATCTTTGTGCCACTTCCACAAAGTGCCATGCATTAAGTATTTATGGTTAGACCAAGCAACAAATTCCATAAAGCAAAATGCAACCAAAGCAATAAAAATATAGAGAGCTATCATATTTTATTATTAACTATATCATCTTCAAGTTATATTTCATATAAGCCTTACCCAACAAAATAAACTTCATACCATTTGGAACTCTTATGCGAGTTTTCATAATCATGTCTGCTGGTGTTTGCTTCAAGTTTTGCAATAGTTTTTTGTAATAGACAAAAGCTATATACACAGCCAATTTCGATTTCCCTGGAAGTTCTCTAATCCCTTTTTCTGCTTCGTCAAAATCGTTTTCAATATCTTCAATCAACTCATCTTTCACCTCTTCTGTAAAGTTGTCAGTATCCACATCAGGGAAATAAAGCCTATTCAACTCTTTCGTGTCTTCTTTAAGGTCGCGCAAGAAATTTACTTTCTGAAATGCAGAGCCCAACTTCATAGCTGACTCTTTCAACTCGTTGTACCTCTGTTTGTCGCCATCTAAGAAGATAAGTAAGCACATTAGCCCAACCACATTGGCAGAGCCATGGATGTAAGCATCTAATTCTTGATTAGTTTTGTACACCTGCTTATTCAGATCAGCTCTCATACTCTTCAAAAAAGAGTCCACCAACTCATCAGGAAGCTGATATTTAGTTACAGTTATAGCAAACGACTGCAAAACAGGGTTCATACTTATGCCTTGCTCCAACGTTTTGTAATACTCTTTCTCAAAATCATCCAATAAAAACTCTTGATCTGCATCATGAAACGTATCTACAATTTCATCAGCCAATCGCACAAAACCGTAAATACTGTATATTGCTTGTCGCATTTCTATGGGAAGACGACTCACTGCAATAGAAAAAGAGGTGCTGTACTTCTTGGTTATTAGTTTGCTGGTTGTGAAAGATATCTCGTTGTATAAATCCATTTAGAAAAACGTCTTCTAGTTTTGTTTGTTATTCAATCCCTGCTTGATTTCCTCTGTAGGTCATTTGTTATTTGTCAGGTAAAGATAATTAAAATAAAATACAATAAAAGTTTTATAAGAAATTTATTTCTTAGGAGGGGTGGAGCTCCTGATCTGCACATAGATATTCAATAATGAAGTAGAGGCACAAGTCGTAGAGGGTGCGCCAGTGTGGTTGCTCAATACCGCTCCTATCAAGGAGTTTAAACCCTGTGCTACAAAAATGTAAGCCCTACAGGTTTATATGTGCAGTGATTGAAGATAGGTGCTGATGGAGCTGAAAGAAGTGCATGCGTCAATCATTGATAGTTAGTCTGTTAATCATTGCTTTGTCTGTGTTTATCCGTCACAATCGTTTTATCTATGTGCTGTTTTTTTCATCATAAGGTCATTTAATCCTATAAATATACGACACAGACAATTACCAAAGGGTGTTCAATGTTTTTTGAATACTCCCTTTATAGAACATCTTTCGTTTGTTTGAATAATAAAAAACTACATATACACCGCCTCAAACACTGCCAATGGTGCTCTTCTACCTACATTAAAGTTTAGTGTGTCGTTGTGGATTGTGTAATTGTCTGTTAACTCAAATACTTGCATTAATTTCGACTCATCCACAGCTACATCGGGGCATATCATCATGGTGATACCCATATTTGAGAAACGAACTCTGTTGCCCTCCTCCAGTTCATACGCACCAGTTATAGAGTTGCATCCTGCAAACCCATTCACTGTGTTTTCTTCAGCATTTAGCGTGAAAAATATTTCACGTTCTTGGTTTTCAGCCATCTCCACATCTTGACCCTCAAGTTTAATCAGTTTCCAATATTTACCAGTAATTTGTTGGTCAAAATCTTGCTGGTCGATAGTTATTTGCTCAGCAGTAGTTTCATTAGCAGCATTATTGTTGGCTTTTTTATTGCCACCACAACTTAGTAGCGCAAATGAAAATAAGGATAAAAATAAAATAGATAGTCTCATAGCTGTTTATTTTATAGCATGTTTTAATAGATCTTTCACTACGATCAAGATATCAATGATTTTCAGCTATCACTCAATGTTTTGCTGAGCGTAGTCGAAATGGTAGAAGCACAGTTGCTAAGCGAAGCCGAAGCATCAATAAACAAAATTGTGTCAATCCTGCCAAGTTTTCAGTGTTTTTTTATGGTTAAGCAATTCGCAATTCGCAATTAACAATTTACTATTATCAATTAATCATTATTTGGCGTCACTCCTTTTTTCAATATAATATTTCCATATTTAGCAGTCTCGCCAGTCATTACCACAGCAAAGGCTGTTTTAGTTCGTTCGTAAAACTCATGCCGCTCTATACGCTCAATAGGTGGAACATTAGGATTAGTTAATCTGATACTTTTGAGGTAAGATTTTTCTACAGCTGCATCCAGCGTATCACCTTCCACTGCAGCCATCATTACCAGTGGATGTGCAACATAGCTATCCAATTCAAACAGTGGTAAAATAGCAGACAAAAGTTCTGGTATTTTTAATCCATCGGCACGTATCACTCTGTTGTTAAATGATTCACCTGGGAAATGGGCATCAGCCAATACAATTTCGTCACCATGACCCATTCTTGCCATTGCAGCAAGTAGCTTGGGGGAGATTAAGGGAGATATTCCTTTTAGCATGTTTTTTTTGTTTATAAGCAATCAGCTGTCAGCTTTGCTGTTATATTTATATTTCTGTTATATTTATTCGAGATTAGTTGATGGTTAAGGGATTGTACGTGATAATAGTAGCCATTTAGTTTATTTTGCGTACAAACTGTGTGAGTATCATAATGCTTTGACCATCTATTTTGCCTTCAATATGCGTTGGGTCGTTCGGATCAGGACGAATGTTTCTCACGGCTGTACCCATTTTTGCATTTATGCTCGAGCCTTTCACATCCAAATCTTTGATTAAGCTCACCGAGTCACCAGGTAGCAACAACTCGCCATTGCAGTCTCTATGCAAAGTGTCTTCTATGTTTGTAAGATGTTCGCCACTTGCTTTTGCCCACTCAAGGTTGTCTTCGTCTAAGTACAATATTTCAAGCGCATCATGTGCCCAAGTCTCCGATCTAAATCGGTTGAGCATTCTCCAAGCCAATACTTGAACTGCTGCAACACCGCTCCACATAGTGTTGGGTAAGAAAGCCGCCCAATAAGCACTATCCAACTCTTCTGTAATATTTATTTGTGCCACACATTTGTCACACAGCTGCACATTAGTATCAATATCAGCACCGCTTCCATAGGGTACATTGTATATATTGTTTGCTTCGGCAGATTCGCACAATTCGCACGTGCCATTGCTACGTGCTTGTAATTTCTTTTCTAAACTCATCTTTATAGAACTTTTCTGTTAATTTTTTATACAAAGATACTGTTATTTAATTGATAATTCACAATGTTTCGACCTTACGAGAGTAAAGCTACTCCGCAACTATGCTACCCCTTCTTTGCAATACAACAATAATATGTTTGTTGACTATTAATTGTTACAGAGTGAATTCAATTTTAGATATTTCAAAAGAAGATAATGAGATTGACTTTTCAGAGTAGGCTCATTCCATTAGATCATACATTATTTTTCTCATCAATCTCCTTTGCTTTTTCACCTCTTGCTCCTTACCCTATAATTCCTAATTCTGTGATTCCAAATTCGTAATTAATTATGTACCTTTGTGGCAGCCTATTTAAAAACAAGAAAAAGTAAGCAAACTATGGATTATAAATTCGGAGAGATAGAAAAAAAATGGCAAGCCTATTGGGCAGACAACCAAACGTATAAAGTAACAGAAGATTCAGCAAAACCAAAGTACTACGTACTAGATATGTTTCCCTACCCATCGGGAGCAGGCTTGCATGTGGGGCATCCGCTAGGATATATTGCCTCAGATATTTTTTCGCGCTACAAGCGTTTGCAGGGTTTCAATGTGTTGCACCCCATGGGGTATGATGCTTACGGACTTCCTGCCGAGCAATATGCCATTCAAACAGGACAACACCCTGCCATCACCACCGACGAAAATATAAATCGCTATCGCGAACAACTCGATAAGATTGGATTCTCATACGATTGGGACAGAGAAATTCGCACAAGCGACCCTAAATACTATCAATGGACACAATGGGCTTTCAGCCAAATGTTCAATAGCTACTACGATACACAACTCCAACGAGCCAACCACATCGATAGACTAGAAGCTCATTTCCGCATGCGCGGCACAGAAAAAATACATGCTGCTTGCTCAAATGAATTGGTGTTTACACCAGAGGAGTGGAATATGAAATCGGACAAAGAGCAACAAGAAGTTCTTATGAACTATCGCATTGCTTATTTGGGTGATAGTCTAGTAAACTGGTGTCCACAATTGGGTACAGTGTTGGCAAACGACGAAGTAAGCGAAGGGCGCTCCGTGCGTGGTGGTTACCCTGTAGAACAAAAGAAAATGCGTCAATGGATGTTGCGCGTTTCTGCCTATGCAGAGCGTCTATTGGAGGGATTGGACGAGTTAGATTGGTCTGAATCGCTAAAAGAGACCCAACGCAATTGGATTGGACGAAGCAAAGGCGCTATCATCCACATGCCTCTTGTTGAAAGCGAGGAAAGAAATGCTAGAATAGATGCAGCTCAATCCGATGCCGATGCAAACGATCACGAAGCTGTAAAACTACTTTGGAATCTAGTCAAAAACAAACAACTTGGCTTCAGGATGAAGAAGAATTACAAGATCGACCAGTTCACTGCCTCGTTTTACAACCGAGACAAATCTGTGATCGTATCCATCGATACTGGTGAACAGCTCTCGCAAGAAGAGACAGATCGACTCATTGTTACAGAAAGCAAACTCAAACTTGGTGGCTACAGCATTCTCTCTTTCACTGCATCCGAGGTGTTGGCAAATGCACAAGAAGTAGCCCACACTATCAAAAAATTTGTAGATGAAGTACCCACTACCCATGTTTTCGAAGACGAAGAATCGGATGAAGAGTCAATAGCTGTATTCACCACTCGCCCCGACACAATTTTTGGTGTTACCTTTATGGTATTGGCACCCGAAAGCGAATTGGTGGAAGAACTTACCACAGCATCGCAATACGACGCCGTGCAAACCTACATCACCCAAGCAGCCAAAAAGACAGAACTTGAACGCATGACCGAGAAAAAAGTAAGTGGTGTTTTCACTGGTTCGTACGTCAAGCATCCATTTACCCAACAACCTATTCCTATCTGGATATCCGACTATGTGTTGGCAGGCTATGGCACAGGAGCAATTATGGCAGTTCCGGCACACGATAGCCGTGACTATGCTTTTGCCAAACACTTCGATTTGCCTATTATCCCCCTGATAGAGGGTTGCGACGTATCAGAAGAGAGTTTCGATGCAAAAGAGGGAATCATGATCAACTCCGATTTCTTAAATGGACTTACCGTAGAGAGAGCAATTGGCAGAGCCATCGACGAGGTCAATAAAAAAGAGTTGGGCTACACCCAAATCAACTATCGCTTG
The DNA here is from genome assembly GCA_964620895.1 of uncultured Dysgonomonadaceae bacterium. GTDB lineage: Bacteria > Bacteroidota > Bacteroidia > Bacteroidales > Dysgonomonadaceae > UBA2632. The sequence continues at coordinate 12,441 of CAZUHZ010000028.1, forward strand.
CGCGATGCCACCTTCTCACGTCAACGCTATTGGGGCGAACCATTCCCAATATATTACAAAGATGGTATGCCTCAAACACTGAGCGATGACCAATTACCACTAGAATTGCCTGCTATTGATAAGTTTTTGCCTACCGAAACAGGCGAACCACCCTTGGCACGCGCCAAGGATTGGGTGACAGAAGATGGCTGTCCACTCGAAACATCTACCATGCCAGGTTTTGCAGGCTCGTCAGCCTATTATCTACGCTATATGGATCCCCACAACGAGCAAATGCTCGTTTCGCAAGAGGCTAACCACTATTGGCGCAATGTCGATCTTTATATTGGTGGAATAGAGCATGCTACAGGTCACCTTGTGTATAGTCGTTTTTGGAACAAGTTTTTGTTTGATATAGGTATAGCTTGCGAGGAAGAACCCTTCAAAAAGCTAGTCAACCAAGGTATGATTCAAGGGCGCAGCAACTTTGTGTATCGCATCAAAGATACCAACAAGTTTGTCTCGCTCAACCTCAAAGACCAATACGATACAATGGCTATCCATGTCGATGTAAATATCGTCCATCACGATGTGTTGGACATAGAAGCCTTCAAAAAGTGGAGTCCAGAGTACAGCGACGCAGAGTTTATCCTCGAAGATGGCAAGTATATTTGTGGCTGGGCAATAGAAAAAATGTCAAAATCGATGTACAACGTGGTCAATCCCGACGATATTGTCGATAAATATGGAGCAGACACACTCCGCCTCTACGAAATGTTTTTAGGACCCCTAGAGCAATCCAAACCTTGGGATACAAACGGAATTGATGGTGTACACCGTTTCTTGAAGAAGCTATGGGCACTATTCCACAGCAGCGATGCATTCCAAGTAAGCGATGCCGAACCATCAATGGCTGAGCTAAAAGCACTTCACAAACTTATACAGAAGATATCGTACGATATTGAGCATTTTTCGTTCAATACATCCATATCAGCTTTTATGATTTGTGTCAACGAGCTCACTTCGCTCAAAAGCAACAATCGCACCATCCTTCAAGAGTTGCTTATACTCTTAGCACCATTTGCACCTCACATCACAGAAGAGTTGTGGAGTAAGTTGGGTAACGAGCAAACAATTTTCGATGCCGAGTGGCCCCTGCTCAATGAGGAGTACCTCAAAGAAGATACTTTCAAATATGCCATTTCGTTCAACGGAAAAGTGCGCTTCACACTCGAGTTTGCTGCCGATGCCACTAGAGAAGAGATACAAGAAACAGTGCTCAAACACCCCGATTCGCAAAAATGGATCGATGGCAAAACACCCAAGAAGGTGATTGTGGTGCCGAAGAAGATTGTGAATGTTGTTCTGTAAGAACAGTGATGAGTGATGAGTAATGAGTGATGAGTAATGAGTGATGAGTAATGAGTGATGAGTAGAAAAGAATTAAATTGAATATCGTTTTTTAAAATATTCATGTTATTTTATCTAGCCTTAAGGCGAGAAGGTATATATATATGTAAAACAAATTGAGCGTGAAGTTGCAGTTTAAGCGATAAGATAGACCCCGATACATCACTTTCTAACTACAACTAGCATTACTATTTTATAGATATGAAAACGCATAAAGACTTAGATGTTTGGAGAAAAAGTGTATCATTGGTTACCTCAATTTACGAAGTGACAAAAACTTTCCCAAATGATGAAATTTATGGTTTAACAAATCAAACAAGGAGATCATCTGTCTCTATTCCATCTAATATAGCAGAAGGAAGTGCAAGACAAGGAGATAAAGAGTTTGCACATTTTTTATATATAAGCTTAGGTAGTTTATCAGAGTTGGAAACTCAGCTTATCATTGCAAATAATTTAAATTACTTATCCTTAAAAGATTATGATTCTGTAATTACTAGCTTAGAAGAAATAAGAAGAATGCTTTTAGGCTTAATTAAATACGTGAGAAATAGGCAATGAATTATGAAGCCGTAAGAAGCGTGTGAACAGTAATGAGTAATACAACTCATTCATCACCGAGTCTGATTACTCATCACTCATCACCCATTACTAACATATAATTAATAATTAATAATTGCTCTTTGTGTTACACAAAATAAAAAGCCTAAATTAAAAATATGAATCTCCAAAAAAATAAAAGGTATTTAAAGTCTTTCTATTGGCGCGATTATATAGTCATCCTGCTAGGACTATCCATCTATGCAATTAGTCTTACAGGATTTCTCATTCCCTTCAAAGTTGTGACTGGTGGATTGGGTGGTGTGTCGCTATTGATTAGGTATTCAACAGGAATTCCCCTTTGGGTGTCATATATTACCATCAACTCCTTTTTATTGGTCTTTGCGTGGTTCTTCCTTGGGCGAAAATATGTTATCAGCACACTCTTTAGCTCTATTGCACTCTCCATTATCCTCAACATTGCCGAACGATATATTACAGAAGCCCTTCTTGCCAACGAAACCATGTCCATTCTTGTTGGAGCTATTGGGTGCGGTGTAGGTCTGGGCATGGTGTTGGCTTCCAATAGCTCAACTGGTGGCACCGATATTATTGCAGCTATCATCACTAAGTATCGCTACATCAGCATGGGGCGTGTTCTTATGTACGTCGATGTTTTCATTATACTCAGCTCGTATCTTATATTCCAAAGCCTCGAAAAAATTATTATTGGCTTTGTCATTAGTGCCATTCTCTACTATGCTGTAGATATGGTTATCAATGGCTCGCGACAATCGGTACAGTTTTTTATATTTTCATCCAAATACGACGAAATTGCAACACATATCAACTCCGAACTCGGACGCGGATGCTCAGTAGTAGATGGAGTGGGGTGGTACTCCAAACAACCACAAAAGATAGTTTTGCTGATGACACGTCGCAACGAATCAACCTCTGTGTTTCGCCTTGTGCAGCGCATCGATAGCGATGCATTTATCACACAGTCGAATGTGACGGGGGTGTATGGCAAGGGGTTTGAGCCAATTAGAAAATAGCTATTAGCTCTGTACAATAAATAGCAGGTTTAAGACATAACAAGTTGCTAACACTTATAATTAATAGAGGTGCGTTATAAACTATCAGCTATTGTTAATCGTTTAGTTTGTGTTGTGATGACGAGGTGATAAATGAGATAGATAGTCTTTGCTTGTCCTTGCCCTTTTCTTATCAAAGACTTAAAACAAGGGGCTTTCTAGCAGGCACTAGATAGGGTGGCAGATAAGATTAACTGGTTACCTTATTAATCAACTCCCAACCCGCTAAAGAGGGAGCTTTGTTGAAGCATAAGTATTAAAAGTACGAGTAAAACATATATAATGAAGCTGAAGATTAATCCTTGTTTTTCTGCACAACAAACATTTAATAATTCATTCTGTGGAACAATGCTTTGCGTCAAAATCTCTGATTTTATTCCACAGGCTAAACCCAATAAAACTCATTGACAATTATGAAAGGTATTGTTTTAGCAGGAGGGTCAGGCACACGCCTATACCCCATCACCAAAGGAGTAAGCAAACAATTACTCCCCATCTACGATAAACCCATGGTTTACTATCCCATATCAGCACTCATGTTGGCAGGGATAAGAGAAATTTTAATCATCTCCACACCACAAGACTTGCCCGGTTTCAAACGCTTACTGGGCGATGGTAGCGACTACGGAGTCACCTTTCAATACGCAGAGCAACCTAGTCCCGATGGATTGGCACAAGCACTCATCATAGGCGAAGAGTTTGTGGGCAATGATACTGTTTGTCTTGTGCTGGGCGACAATATCTTCTACGGACAGGGATTCCCCGATATGTTGCGTACTGCAGTAAAAGATGCCGATCAAGACAAAGCCACCGTATTTGGCTATTATGTAAGAGATCCCCAGCGATATGGTGTAGCCGAGTTCGACGCCGCAGGCAATGTGCTTAGTATAGAGGAGAAACCAACGCATCCAAAATCAAACTATGCAGTGGTTGGCATCTATTTCTATCCAAAAAATGTAGCAGCAATAGCAAAAAACATACAGCCATCAGCACGTGGCGAACTCGAAATTACCTCTGTCAATCAAGAGTATTTGAAGCAGGGCGACCTAAAAGTACAACAATTCGGACGTGGCTTTGCTTGGCTAGATACAGGTACACACGATTCACTCTCCGAAGCATCCAACTTTGTAGAGGTACTCGAAAAGCGTCAAGGGCTCAAAATATCGTGTCTCGAAGAGATAGCATGGCGCAATGGGTGGATTACCGATGAGAGACTACGCGAAATTGCTCGAAGTATGAAGGGGAATGAATATGGGGGGTATTTAGATAGCTTAGTG
>CAZUHZ010000029.1:0-16127 GCA_964620895.1 uncultured Dysgonomonadaceae bacterium
GACAACCATTTACAACTCCTCACCATTTTAATGTTTGCTCTATTGATTTTAGCAATGGCTATTTTTCTTATTTTTGGAGGAGCTTTTGGAATATCTCACTTTGGATTTTTCTTATGGGGAATTTCATTTGGTCCTTTAGTTGCACTATTTCAAGCTGCTGTGGGACGTCAAGTAGATAAAGCAAAAGATATAGCCACCTCTATCCAATCTTGTATGTTTAATTTCTCTATTATGATAGCGTCTTCACTTGGTGGTATCTTACTTAGCAAATACTTAGCTATGAGTCTTCCACTTTTATCCATAACATTGGCTGTTCCGGGACTTATATTAGCATTTGCTGCTAAAAAGACATTAGCGAAAGCAAAAGCATAACAGTTCGCTCCAAACCTTGGAGCTGGTTGGATTATCAGAGGTTTGAGGTGTGTGGTTTGAGGTATCCCACACCCTACACCTCATTAACAATTAACCCTTCAGAAATATTAATTCTAATTTAGCAGGGCAGGCAATTGCCCATTACCTGCATATCCATTATTGAAATATAAAATAGATAATTTTACCAATATTCTCTTTCATAGACTGCCCCACCCTATTCATCTATAAATAATGACGGTTAATCTAATTCATTTTGCATTGTGCTTAATGAAATGTATTTTTGTGTTCGTTCGAAATGATAAGTATAACTCATCAAAACAAAAACTCAAAAAATAATAGCTATTTCAACAAATGAATAAACTGATTCTACTTCTAACAACCGTCTTATTGGCATTTACACTTGCAGCAAATGCACAAGGTGAATTGGGGAGTGCCTCTGTGAGAGGCAAGTTGATTGACAACGATTCGCAAGAACCTGTATCGGAAGCAAATATACGCATACTAAATCAAAAGGATAGCACGTATATCACAGGAAAAGCTTCAGGAAAAGATGGCTCATTTTCCATCGCCATTAAAAACGGTAATTACATTGTGCATATTTCTTATATAGGCTATACAGACTTGTTTAAAAACATATCTGTAACTAACCAAAACCCTACTATAAATTTGGGAACACTCTCGTTGGTCGAAGATGGAGTTCTGTTGTCGGATGCCCTAGTTACAGCAAAATCGCTCGAAATTGTTGTGAGGGGCGATACTGTGGAGTACAATGCCGACTCGTATAAGGTAACAGAGAGTGCTGTTATAGAAGACTTGTTGAAAAAAATGCCAGGTGTTGAAATAGATGCTGATGGAAAAATAACTGTGAATGGACAGGAGATAAAGAAGATATTGGTAGATGGAAAAGAGTTTTTTAGCGACGACCCTAAAGTAGCTTCTAAAAATCTTCCTGCTAAAATGGTTGATAAACTACAAGTATTGGAAAGAAGAACGGATATGTCTATGATGACAGGCTTTGATGATGGCGACGAGGAGATGGTCATCAACCTTACTGTGAAGCCTGGAATGAAAGAGGGTGTGTTTGGTAATGCTTTTGCGGGATATGGTAGCCAAGATCGGTACGAAGCCAATGCCATGGTAAACTATATGCGAGATGGCGATCAGTTGACTTTGTTGGGCGGATTAAACAACACCAACAATGCTGGCTTCTCTGACTTAGCCTCTGCAATGGGCGGAGGTGGACGTGGGCGTGGAAGATGGGGCGGTACGAGTGGGATAGCCAAATCGGCAAATGCAGGGGTGAATTTTAGTAAAGAGTTTACCGAGAAATTAAAATTTGGTGGAAATATTAGATATGGAGAGACCGACACTGAGAGAAATTCAAGTGTTTACACACAAAATCTGTTGAGTTCGGGCAACACATTTGAACGAGAGGTAAATCGATCTAACAACTACAGCCAAAACACAAACATGGATTTCAGAATGGAATGGGAGCCTGATTCGTTGACCAAATTTATCTTCCGTCCCAATGCTTCGTTTTATAAAAACAATAATTCGGAGATTGGCAATTTCTCAACCGTCAATGTTGAAGGTGATACTATCAATCATGGCGATTCTGAATACTACTCCGAAGGGACTAATAAAAGCATAGGAGGCACATTAGAAGCAAGCAGGAGGCTTGGGTCAACAGGCAGGGTGTTGAGTGTGAGTATTGGGGGCGGACTAAATGAATCTGAAAGTAATGCAACCAATGAATCTAGCACTTTCTACGGAGGAACACGAGAAGATGACGAAATAGACCAACGTGTAACAAACACAAGTAGCAGTAATAATCTGCGCATGTATGCCTCGTATGTTGAACCATTGGGCAACAACAATTTTCTTCAGTTGGCATATAACTATCGTTTTAATCGTTCTGAGTCGGACAAAGATACACGCACCAGAGAAAATAATAGTAATGACTACAACGTGTTGGATACAGCCTACAGCAAGAGGTTGGAAAACAATTTCTACAACCAAAATGTGGAGTTGAACTTCAGGGCATCGAGAGAGAAATACAACTATTTGTTGGGTGTTAGTATGCAACCATCAAAATCTGAAAGCAAAACTTATAAGTTTGATTCAAATAATATTGAGTCATTAGAAGAGACAGTTTCTCAGAGTGTTGTCAACTTTTCGCCCATGGCACAGTTTAACTATATGTGGAGTCGTCAAAACAATTTGCGCATCAATTATGATGGTAGTACCAACCAACCATCTGTAAACCAACTTTCATCGGTGGTAGATATCTCCAACCCATTGAACATATCTTATGGTAACCCCGATTTGAAGCCATCATTTGCTCATAGATTACGTGTGAGATACCGTAACTTTGATCCCGAGAAAAACAGATCGTATATGTTTATGACCAATGCTGGATTTACGGTCAACGATATTGTTTCGTGGACGAAAACAAATCAAGAAACTGGAAGAAGAGAGTCAACTTACGATAATACGAATGGTAACTGGAATGCAAATGCACGCTTTATGACTAATCAACCCTTAGGAAACATTAAGTTCACAATGTTTTCGATGACCTATGCTAGCTACAACAATTTAAATGGATTTACATCAGTAATAAAGGATTTAAATGAAGCATCGTCTATTAAGGAAAAAAACACAAGTAAGAGACTAAACTTGGGTGAAACGCTGGGAGTAAACTACCGTTCGGATCTGTTTGACTTGTCTGTAAGAGGAAATGTATCTTACAACAAAGTTGACAACACATTGCCACGACAACAAGACCAAGAGTATTTTAACTATGGTGGTGGTGCAGAAACTACCATCTACCTACCCTTCGAATTTATAATCGAAAGCGACATTAATTACTCAACCAACTCGGGATATGCCGATGGTTTTGAGCAAAAAGAGTTGTTGTGGAATGCATCATTATCGAAACAGCTTTTCAAGCAGAAAAACGGAACTATCCGCTTCAAGATTTATGATATTTTGAAACAAAAAAGCGATATTAGCCGCTCAGTTACTTCAAACTACATTCGCGATACAACAACCAACACACTGACAAGCTACTTTATGTTTCACTTCGTATATCGATTCAACATCTTCAAAGGTGGCAGTACAGGAGGAGGAGGTGAAGATTCTGAAAGGCGTGGTCTGGGATTGGGTATGGGGCGTGGACATGGACGAGGACGAGGACCTCACTAATCTTTTATCGGAAGAAGAACAATTAAACCAAAAAAAACGACCTAAATAATCATTAAAAAAGTATATTTGCACATACTCACACAAAAAAGATGGGGAATAAAACAAAATCGAGCTTTTATCTAGATAATATATTCATACACATGGCTGTGTGGATTATAATTTTTGGCTTGCCCCTATTTCTTACCGATAGAGGACAAGGCATTAGTTGGTCGCATTTTTGGCGGTCGGCCTCGGTGATTACTGCGTTTATGATTGTTTTTTATATCAACTATCTCTACCTGATTGGTCGGTTTTTGTATAGGCAAAAGACCAAAGAGTTCATCCTTATAAATCTACTGCTACTTATAGTGGTGGCTACACTTATGTATTTTGCTCACGATTATGTAATGTCGCTCAACCTTGATGGTCGCCCCATGCGTCGCCGTCGTCGATATCAAACAATTCCTTACATATTTATAGCACGCAATGTTTTTTCACTTGCTTTGGTAGTTGGTCTTAGTGTTGGCATAAAAATGAGTGCTCGCTGGGCAAAGGTAGAGGCAGAAAGAAGAGATTTAGAGAAAGCAAAGGCTGAGGCAGAATTAAAGAATTTGAAGTCGCAAATAAACCCGCATTTCTTACTCAATACACTAAATAATATTTATGCACTTATAGAGTTTAATCCTGCAAAAGCACAAACTGCTGTGGAGGAGTTGAGCAAACTGTTGCGTCACCTCTTGTATGACAATAATGAGGATTATGTGCCACTGCTTAAGGAGGTAGAGTTTATTAAAAACTATATTGAATTGATGAGAATTCGCTTGTCTAAAAAAGTTAAACTCACTACGAATATTGAAGTTTCTCCTAGTTCATCTACACTCATTGCACCACTAATTTTTATATCACTCATCGAAAATGCTTTTAAACATGGAGTGAGTGGAAATAAAGACTCCTTTATAGACATACAACTAAAAGAGCAACAAAACGGAAAAATTGAGTTTATTTGCAAGAATAGTGCTTTTCCTAAAAGCGAATCAGACAAAAGTGGAAGTGGTATAGGTCTCAATCAAGTAAAAAGACGCTTGGAGCTACTCTACCCCAATCAACACACATGGACACAGAATATAGATAGAGATAATGACAAAAGCGTTTTCACATCGCACATTATTATCAATACGAAATAGAAAATATGAAACTTACCTGCTGGATAATAGACGATGAGCCTTTAGCTGTAGAGTTGTTAGAGTCGTATGTAGCCAAGACCTCTTTCTTAGAGCTAACAGGTAGCTACTTTAGTGCTATTGAGGCAATGCAAGATGCAACATCAAAATCTGTTGATATTATCTTCTTAGACATTCAAATGCCCGAAGTAAGTGGCATGGAGTTTGCACGATTTATAAAAGACGAAACGCGCATTATCTTCACTACAGCATTTAGCGAATATGCATTGGAGGGTTACAGGGTAGATGCTTTAGACTATTTGTTAAAACCTATTACTTACACCAAGTTTTTGGAAGCAACCAAAAAAGCACTCAAATGGTTTGAGATGAAAAGATCTGCCCAGACCAATAATATAGAATCAAGCTCTAATCAAGAAGAGGAGCAGATGTTTGTAAAAGCCGACCATAAACTAATTCGTATCTTATACAAAGACATCCTTTACATAGAAGGTTGGAAAGATTATGTGAAGATACACCTAGAAGACAGACCCCACCCTATTCTCTCATTGATGAACATGAAGGGGCTTGAAGAGACATTACCCTCTACTAAATTTATTCGAATTCATCGCTCTTTTATCGTCCAAAAAAATAAAATTGACTCTATTAGTAAAAACAGAATCATGATTGGGGATAAGGAGTTGCCAGTTGGGGAGTCTTATAAGCAGGAGTTTAATAAAATGATTGATAGTGCAATTGATTAAACACAATTATAGAAGGGCTGTTTATACGCATCGAGGGCATTGCGGCTCCATGTTCCCATTGACCGCTAGTTATTAGCAATGCACTTTGTGGGGAATGTAGGGGCGAACCTTTGCGGTAGCCCGTTTTAATTCACCACCATACCCCATTAACAATTACCACAAACCTTTACTGTCATCTTGAGTGCAACGAAAGATTTGTTCAATTATTCTGCTAACTGCTCATGCCGATTTGCAATTCCCTTTTTTCTGATGTTTTTCAACCACAGATTGCACGGATTGCCTCAGATAGGTATTTTTTTCAATGGTTTGCAGGTATATTGATAGGTTGGTATATTTTCTTGCTGCGACGAATTAAAAAAATGCAGATTATTCAAAACATCTTTCGATATTTTGTAATAAAACAGATTGGCGCAGATTGGCATTGCGTCTGTACAATCTCAAGATTGGGTAATTGTAGTGACAAAATCAGAACAGCCCTACCGCTCGCACTGATTTCCAACACTTTGGCTCCGCTCAGTGACTGTGGCTGTGTTTGAAGGGCACGGATAAATATCTGCGCCAGCAGAGGGGAAATCCCGTAAGGGATGACATTATTATAGTAATGCAACTATACATGGCTACCCAAACCCCGTAAGGGGTGGCATTATAAATGGGGTTGTGAGGTATGAGGTGTGGGGTGAAATCAATTGTTGATTGTTAATGTGGTGAAATCCCTTGTCATTCCAACACGCAAGTGAGGAATCTGTTAAACCTTTCTAGCATGTTATAGCAAATTTTTCACTGCATTGCCAATGACATAATTCTATAACATTCTGTTGAATAAGAGTATATGCATAGTTACAGTCCGCATCTATCGTTGTGCCACCTGACAAAGATAGATGCGGACTGTAAAAAATAAACGAGGATATTTTAATAATATAGTAGAAAGTAAACAGATGCTTTTACGGCCGATCCTTGACTTTGCCATAAGATTTGAGAGTTTGTATTCTCTGCAATAGGTTGAAAAAGTTGTTTTCCCTCTATTTTTCGTACCTTTGCCGATTCAATTAAAAAAAACGAGACTATACAATATGATAACAGTAAGTAATCTGGACGTTCAGTTCGGTAAAAGAGTTTTATTTCAAGATGTAAATTTACAATTTAATCCTGGCAACTGTTATGGCATAATTGGTGCCAACGGTGCGGGTAAATCTACTTTTCTTCGTGTTATAAGCAAACAAATAGATCCTACAAGAGGACACGTATCACTAGGTTCTGGCGAGCGACTATCGGTGTTGAGTCAAGATCACTTTGCATTTGATGAATACACCGTTCTCGACACTGTGATGATGGGACACTCCATCTTATGGGAAATTATGAGCGAAAAAAATGCTATTTATGCAAAACCAGATTTCGATGATGAAGACGGTATTCGTGTATCGGAACTGGAAGGAAGATTTGCCGAAATGGAGGGGTGGAATGCCGAAAGCGATGCAGCAAGCTTGTTGAGCGGACTGGGAGTAACAGAAGATTTGCACTACACACTAATGAAAGACTTGAGTGGTAAACTGAAAGTGCGTGTACTATTGGCAAGAGCTCTGTTTGGTCAGCCTGACAATCTATTGCTAGATGAGCCAACGAATGACCTTGACCTTGAAACCATAGAGTGGTTGAAAAACTATCTTTCAAATTCAGACCATACCATATTGGTTGTAAGTCATGACCGTCACTTCTTAGACTCAGTGTGTACACACATTGTGGATATAGACTTCAACAAACTGCAACTCTTCTCGGGCAACTATAGTTTTTGGTACGAATCGAGCCAACTGGCATTGCGACAACAGCAAAATCAAAATAAACGAGCCGAAGAGAAGAAAAAAGAGTTGGAAGAGTTTATTCGCCGTTTTAGTGCCAACGTAGCTAAATCGAAACAGACAACAAGCCGCAAAAAGATGATTGAGCGTTTGAATATAGAAGAGATTAAACCTTCATCACGCCGTTACCCTGGTATCATTTTCACTCCAAACAGAGAACCGGGCAATCAGATATTGGAAATAAAAGGATTGACACAAAGTGTTGATGGGCAAGTGCTGTTTAAAGACTTGAATATAAACGTTGAGAAAGACGACAAAATTGTATTTATCAGCCGCGATCCGCGTGCAATGACTGCTTTGTTTGAAATAATAAATGGCGAGGAGAAACCCGATGCTGGTACTTATCAGTGGGGGCAAACCATTACTTCTGCCTATTTACCCCTTGACAATGCACGCTACTTTGATTCTGACTTGAACCTGATTGATTGGTTAGGTCAGTTTTCAGAAGATACTAGCGAAATATACATAAAGGGATTTCTGGGTCGTATGCTTTTCTCAAACGACGACCTATCAAAGAAAGTAAGCGTCTTATCAGGAGGAGAGATGATGCGCTGCATGATTTCTCGCATGATGCTTAAAGACCCAAATACATTGATATTAGACACCCCCACCAATCACCTCGATTTGGAGTCTATTCAAGCATTTAACAATACTTTGATATCATTTAAAGGCAATGTGCTATTCTCGAGTCATGACCATGAGTTTATTCAAACAGTGGCTAATCGTATCATTGAATTGACACCAAATGGGATAATTGACAAGATGATGGATTATGATGATTATATTACAGACCCTACAGTGGCTATGTTGAAGGAGAAGCTATATAAATGAGTCCACTACGAAAACTGAAAAATGCTGATTATTAGTCTTTTTCTGCCCTTGGACTCTGAAGAGAAATAGTAATAATCAACACTCTGCCAAAGTCCCAGGGGGGGGGATTTAGGGGCGAAAATGAGTGTAATTGACTTTTCGGAGTATCTTTATAAATAAAAAACAGACAATCTAATGTACAGACACAAAAAAAGCAGCAAGTTTTAAAACTTACTGCTTTTTTATTATATATATAGAAAACACCCAAAGGGTTTACATTTGCACGAAAAATCGCTTATTCAGCTTTATCTTCTTCTTTTGCTGGTTGTTCGGCAGGAGCTTCTGCAGCGGCTTTTTCAGCAGCCTTAGCAGCTTTCTTTGCTTCAAGTGCAGCTATTTCATCAGCTTTTTTCTTAGCCAATTCATCTAAGCGAGCTTGATTAGCTTTTTTCTCCGCTTCAAAACGAGCTTTTTCTTCAGCACGTTGTTTTTCTTCTTCTGCACTTTTCACAGAATCAAGCGTTTTGTTCTTGTTAGCTACCCACTCTTCGTATTTGCGGTTAGCTTCTTCTTCGGTGAATGCACCTTTTGCTACTCCACCCAATAAGTGTTTTTTCATTAAAACACCTTCGCGTGATAATATATTGCGTACTGTATCTGATGGTTCAGCACCAGTTTGCAGCCAATGTAAAGCTCTTTCGAAATCTAAAGTGATTGTAGCAGGATTTGTGTTCGGATTATATGAACCGATCCTTTCAATGTACTTTCCATCCCGTGGAGCTCTGCTATCTGCAACGATAATCTGATAAAAAGGATAATTTTTGCGTCCTCTTCGTTGTAAACGTAGTCTTGTTGCCATTTAGTTTAATTTATTGTTAAATAATTTATTGCAATTGCGAGTGCAAAGATAGAAGTTTTTTTGGTTAAAGAAAAGCTTTTCAAGCTTATTTGTTATTTCTTCTCTCAATTTGTTTCTGTAAGAAAATCCCTTGTTTTAAGTCTTTGATAAGAAAAGAGCAAAGATAAGGCTTTCTAAGTATTTGCCCTTTTCTTGCAAAGAATAATTAGAATGAAAGCTGTGCTTGCGCCATCAAATAGTAGTCTAAAATAGTAAGTGCTGCCATAGCCTCAACAATGGGAACTGCTCGAGGAAGCACACATGGATCGTGACGCCCTTTTGCTTTTATGTTTGTATCTTGCCCTGTTTTGTCAACAGTTTTTTGATCTCGCAATATGGTGGATACAGGTTTGAATGCTACACGAAAGTAAATATCTTGCCCATTAGAAATGCCAGCTTGAATGCCACCTGAATTATTGGTTAGTGTGCCAATCTTGCCATTATCATTATAAAATACATCATTCACTTCAGAACCTCTCATACTAACATTAAAGCCCTGCCCATATTCAAATCCTTTCACTGCATTTATGCCCAACATGGCACTGCCAAGTGCAGCATGCAATTTTCCGAAAACTGGCTCTCCCAAACCTACTGGAGTTCCTTTTACAATACATGTAACTACTCCCCCAATTGTATCGCCAGCTGCTTTCACCTCTTCTATTAGTTGTATCATCTGAGCTGCTTTCTCCTTGTCGGGACATCTTACAGGGGTTGACTCTATTTGCGAAAGGTCGTATTTACTATAGTCATTATCCAAAGCAATAGTACCTACTTGCGAAGTGTAGGCAACTATATCTATTGATAATTTTTTCAGAATAAGCTTTGCAACAGCTCCTGCAACAACACGAGCAATAGTTTCACGAGCTGAAGAACGACCACCACCACGATGATCGCGATTGCCGTATTTTTTAGCATAGGTATAATCGGCATGCGATGGACGATAAATGTTTTTTAAATTGTCGTAGTCTGACGAATGTTGGTTCTTATTCACAATGTTAAAAGCAATGGGTGCGCCAGTAGTTTTACCTTCAAAAACGCCAGATAGGAAAGATACCTTATCACCCTCTTGGCGAGATGTAGTTATATTAGATTGACCAGGGCGTCGCCTGTCCAACTCATTTTGAATAAAATCCATATCCAACTCAATGCCCGAAGGGCAACCATCTATAATTCCTCCAATAGCTTTTCCGTGAGATTCGCCAAAGGAGGTAAGTCTAAATATATTACCAAAAGTATTCATTGTTATTTACTGTTACATACACTTTGAGTGTACATTTTATTTTTTATCTAACTAAAGGTGCAAAAAGAAAAATCACAGACCGCTGGTTAAAGTGCAGGTCTATGATTTTTATCTTCTTTGTTTTACAAAATTCAATTAACTGCAACCTTGCCCTCTATCTCCACAGTTACTGTCGGAGCATCCTGGACAACCGTCGCCATCTTGTGCAAACAGTGCAGCAATTTCTTCGGTTGTAGCATCACGAACTTCTAATATATCTCCTGTGAAATGAAGGGTTTCACCCGACAATGGATGGTTGAAATCCATCGACACTACATCACCTTTCACTTCAACAACAGAGCCTAGCAATCTGTTACCTTCAGTATCCATCATTGGAATAGTTTTTCCTTCTTCTAGCAACTCTTCGTCAACCTCTCCGTCAACTTCAAAAACAGATTTAGGGAGCTCTACAATTTTTTCATCTTCAAACTCGCCATAAGCTTCATCAGGTGTTAGCGTAAAATCGAAAGTATCGCCAGCAACCTTCCCCTCAAGCTGATCTTCGAATGATTGTAGCATAGAGTTTGTTCCATAAATAAATTCAAGAGGAATCTCTTTGGTAGCTCGCTCCATTAGTTCTTTTTCGCCATCTTCACCTACATGCAATTCGTATGCTAATGTCACATATTTGTTAGTTTCAATCTTCATTTTTCTTCCTTTTTTTTTAAAATACTTGTCTATTAATTTATTTTCGATTTAGTTGTTCAGCATTAAAACCTAATTCAATACAACAACTCAAACCTATTTTGTTTCACAAAGCTACAGCTTTTTTTAAATTATTAAGTGCATTTTCAAGAGTAATTAGTGGACAACCAACATTTAATCGCATAAATCCCTCTCCTTCTTTTCCAAACATAGTGCCACTATTCAAGCCTAATTTAGCTTTGTGTATAAAAAAGTTTTCTAGTTCGGGTTGCGATAAATTTAAGGCTCTACAATCGAGCCAAATTAAAAAAGAAGCTTCTGGTCTAACAACTTTTATTTGTGGAACATGCTGCTGCAAGAAATTATCTACAAAATCGATGTTCTTTTGAATGTATTCCATCACTTGGTCCAACCAATCTCCACCTGTTTCATACACATATTGTGCAGCTAAGTATGCAAATATTGTTCCTTGGTTTAAATGACGTGCTTCTAAATAATCGAAGTATTTTTTTCTAATATCTCTGTTCTCTACTACTGCAAATGAACTAACAATTCCGGCAATATTAAATGTTTTGCTAGGTGCCATCAAGGTGATGTTGTTTTGGGCAGCTTTTTCTGAAACTGTTGCAAATGGTACGTGTTTGTTGCCAGGCAACACCAAATCAGCATGAATTTCATCTGAAACTACAAGTATATTATTGTCGTAACATATTTCAGCCAATTCGCTCAACTCTTCTTTGTTCCACATTCGCCCACTTGGGTTTTGAGGGTTACAAAGAATAAGCATTTTGCATCCCATTTGTGCAACTTGGCGCAAGTTGTCGAAATCCATTCTATATTGTCCGTTTTCAAAAATCAATGGATTGGCAACAATCTCTCTGTTTAAACCCTCAGTAGCTCCTTTAAAAGGAGGATAAACGGGAGGTTGAATTATAATTTTATCATTTTCATTTGTAAAGGCATCAATAGCAAAAACAAAACCTTTTACTACACCAGGCACAAAAGTAATTGTCTTTTGATGTACTGACCAATTGTGTCTGTTTTTCAACCAATTTACAATAGACTTGAGGTATCGTTCGTCTGGTTCTACATAGCCAAATATGCCATGTTCAACACGTTTTATCAACCCTTCAATGAGTTCAGGAGGTGATAAAAAATCCATATCTGCTACCCAAAGAGGAGTAACATCTTTGCTACCAAATACACGTTCTGTTGCATCTACTTTTATTGAATTGGTGTTACTTCGATCTATTACTTGATCGAAATCATATTTTTTAGCCATAAGTATATGTTGAATTGTATTTTTTAATTATTGTACACGCTCTTGAGCCAATCATTTTGCTCTATATCTCTCCTTCCAAAGCTGAGAGACTCAAACGCTAAACCAATCATAAATTGATGAGAAGAAATTGATGTAACAAGGTCGTTGGTTTCGGTGCGATAGTAGTTTCTTAAATAGCCAGCCCTAAGCGTGATTTTTCCTATAGGATAGTCTGCTGTGATGTAGTTTCTTAATCCTCTCTGATTGGTGGGTAAGGCAAAGTGTACAATACCAGAATCGTTGCCCAAAACAAATATCTCATAATAAGATTGTCCATATTCGGGAGAAAAGAAAGCGCCTATCAGTGGAGTTGTTACTTGCCAACGTAATGTGAGCAGTCTCCATTTATAAAACGCAAGCATTGAGGCGTTTAAATTGATAGATGTTTTGAGTTGAGCCGGATTGTTGCTATTGCGTATATTATATATGCCACCTATAGACAATTCTGTGCCCGCACCTGCCAGTAGTCGAAAAGAATTTGTTTTGACGATAGGATAAAACCCATGTAGGTGAT
This sequence comes from uncultured Dysgonomonadaceae bacterium, assembly GCA_964620895.1. Taxonomy (GTDB): domain Bacteria; phylum Bacteroidota; class Bacteroidia; order Bacteroidales; family Dysgonomonadaceae; genus UBA2632. Next base: position 12,797 of record CAZUHZ010000029.1, read on the forward strand.
AATCAACATTACCATAATATGTTTTGGCATTACTTATAGGATTATCGGTAGATGCACCTTGAAGAAAAAACTGTTGTTGTATAAGTAGCTTTCCTTTAAAATGTGGCGTAGCATTCAATCTTTCGTGAAAAATAGAAAGAGAGAGACCATTATACTCCAATGGCGACAAGTAGGTGTCGGTCAAAATCATAGAACCCACTCCAAAAAGAGTGCTCTGGTTCACTGCTTTTTTTATTGGCATCTTTGAGTCAATCTGTCCATATACTGCATTTGCAGTATATAACATGAGAGCTATACCAATAAAAAATCTTCTAATCATTCTACATAGTCTTTTGAAGGTGAAACCTAAAATAGTTTCATTTGTCCAGTTATCTCGTCTCTAATATCATCTTGACTTTTCTGCTCTTCATCAATATCACTATCAGAGTCGTCATCATCTTCATTGATTTCTATTTTTTTAGAACCCAAAACTTCCTCTTCTTTTACTTCGGGAAAGCGAAGAGGTTCTAACTCTTCTACTGTAGCTACTTCATAATTTGATATTCTTTTACCTTTTGCTCTATAGCTTTTTATTCCGATAAATTCATCGGCATCCAATTCAATTGGGTCTCTAAATTCGTCTTCACCACCAAATATAGCTTTTATTCGCGAATAGTAAACATCTGATAGTAAATATAAAGTTGAATCAGGATTATCTCCCATAAAGTTGAGAGTTCGCTCAGAATCTTCAAAGGTAAATCGTTTTAAATAGCTAAACTTCTGATCACCATCATAAAGAGCTGCAGTCCAGACTTTATCTAATTTAAACTTTTCTATTTTAAGAATGTTGGAAGAGAAATGTTGAGTTAAATCGAAGTTCGTTGTATAGAAATCGCCATTTTTAAGGACAACTAATATTCTGTCTTCTCCGTGAAACTCGCCTAAATAGAGTCCCCTTTCGTCATAGTTGAGTCGTAAAACATCATGATCGAACCATACCTTGCGTCCTCCCAATGTAGAAACACCTTTCTCCTTGAGCGTTATTTTATGCATTTCCGATTTGGTGAGTATGTTACCCATAGCCCCCCTACCTCTAATAGCAATTTCGCTAAAGTCTTTTTCGAAAGAGAGAATGCGTAATCTTGGTTTTGGTTTTAGATAAACCTTTACGGTTTCTGCCTCGCCATTAGGGTTGGCACTAAAGTAAGCTATTCTAGACCCTGGCTTTCCTCGCGTTAAATCATACTCCCTATCGCGCGTTACTCCGGGCACAGCAAAGCGTTTGATATAGTGAGGTCCAAGTTTACCACTCCTGTAAATAACATTGTATATAGTACGCTTATCGTTGCGCTTAAAGACATTGGCAAATAAAATATTTTTACCTACATATACCTTGTCACTTACTTTCACAACTTTGTATTTTCCATCTTTAAAGAAAATAATTACGTCGTCGAGTAGTGAACAATTAGCAATAAACTCATCTTTCTTAAGAGATGTACCAATAAAACCTTCACTACGATTGATGTAGAGTTTTTCATTGGCTTCAACTACCTTAGATGCCTCAATTGTTTCGAAACTACGAATGATAGTTCTTCGTGGCCATTCTTTACCATATTTTTCTTTCAACATCAAAAACCATGAAATGGTATGATCTACCAAATTGTCGAGTTTATGATTTATCTCCTCTATTTGACTCTTATATAATGCAATGGTTTGGTCTGATTTCTCAGAATTGAACCTAAGTATGCGAGCCATTTTTATTTCCATCAAGCGCAAAATATCGTCTCGATTAATCTCTCTTATAAATGTCGATTTGAATGGAGTTAAGCGTTTATCTACATGTTTAATAGCTTCGTCCATGCTCTTAGCATTTTCAAACTCTTTGTCTTTATAAATACGTTCCTCTATAAATATCTGCTCTAACGATGCAAATAAAAGAGCTTCATGCTTTTCATCTCTTTCGATAAGCAGCTCTTGACGCAACAGCTCTTTTGTGTTGTCAACTGAGCTCCGCAGCAAATGACTCACATTTAAGAAATGAGGTTTGTCGTTTTCAATTACACAGCAGTTCGACGAAACGCTAATTTCGCAATCGGTAAATGCATAAAGCGCATCGATAGTTTTGTCTGATGATACTCCTGCAGCTAACTGGATGTGAATTTCTACATTTTGAGCAGTTATATCATCTACTTTTCTAATCTTTATATTGCCTCTGTCATTGGCTTTTAAAATTGAGTCAACAATTGAAGCTGTGTTTTTACCAAACGGAATATCTTTTATTATAAGTGTTCGATTGTCAAGCTTGGTAATGTTGGCTCGCACCTTTACAGAACCACCGCGCTCGCCATCATTGTAGCGCTCTACATCAATGTATCCTCCTGTTAAAAAATCGGGGTATAACTGAAACTCTTCGTTATTGAGATAAGACACAGCAGCATCACACAGCTCATTAAAGTTGTGAGGCAATATTCGTGAAGAGAGCCCAACAGCAATACCTTCAGCACCTTGCGCCAAGAGCAAAGGAAATTTCACAGGAAGTGTTATTGGTTCTTTGTTTCTACCATCGTAAGAGTTTTTAAACTCTGTAGTTTTATTATTAAACAAAACTTCTAAAGCAAACTTAGAAAGTCTTGCTTCAATGTATCGAGGTGCAGCAGAACCATCACCTGTTAAAATGTTACCCCAGTTACCTTGCGTATCTATCAACAAGTCTTTTTGACCCAATTGCACTAAGGCATCGCCAATAGAAGCATCGCCATGCGGATGAAACTGCATAGTATTACCAATGATGTTTGCCACCTTGTTATAACGGCCATCATCCAATCGTTTCATTGAGTGAAGAATACGTCGTTGTACAGGCTTCAAGCCATCGTTGCGATGTGGAACAGCACGTTCCAAAATAACATAAGAAGCGTAATCAAGAAACCAGTCTTGATACATCTTGGTTAAATTTAACGGTGCATCATCGCTAATTTTTTGGGCAAATTTCGAGACATTAGTTGTCTTGCTACTTGCTTTTTGTTTATTTGTATCTTTTTCGGATCCATCATCGAAATTATCGACTCCATCCTTATCTAAATTTTCAGAGGACATATAGTTTTATAATTGAAAAACAGATATATTAATGATTAAAATGACATTCCAAATAGTTTGTTTTTCATATATTTGGAATAAGTATAGTTGTAAAAATCGTTCAAAGGTATTTATTTTTCATGTGATATGCAAACGACATACCATCTAGAAAGCTCTATTTAAAATAAAATATAGTCAGTATTATTAAACCTCTTTACTCTTTTATTGTTTAAGCTGTATAGTAAATCAAGTTTGAGTGTGCTCCGAAAGGTCAGCTCTT
>CAZUHZ010000030.1:0-16080 GCA_964620895.1 uncultured Dysgonomonadaceae bacterium
TTTAAGTGCAATGACACTGTTTATCTAAAATCAATGTTATGATTCCTTTTCAATTTTAATGTGAATACCCTGTTTTGCACATCGCTCGTCGTCCTACTAATGAGAATGATCCATCCACTGTGTCATTCCAACACGCAGTGCAAAATTGATTGTAGTATTGTACTATAATTGATTGGATTCTTCGACACATTGCCAATGTCTTTCCCTAATATAGGTTGAACGTTTTTAGAACTTAAAATGAAATATCAAAAATGAGAATAAGTATTAGAAGAAAGCGAGAATTCTCAGAGAATTTTAGATTGAAGGTTATGAAAGAGTTATGAATCAAGTAAACTTTCTGTTGCAGAAATAGCTGAAGTTTACTGTATTTATGCACAAGTCATTTATAGATGTGCCTAATCCGAAAAGACTCAAATGCTGGTTATTATCTTTCCACCTTTTGTTCATTAAAGGCAATAGTGCCTGCAAGAAAACCTCCTGTTTTAAGTCTTTGATAAGAAAACGGCAAAGGCAAGGTTTTAGTCCCGACAGCTATCAGGACGAGAGTAGCGCAGTATTTATCGTTCTCTTGCAAAAAAACTAAATACTAATAATCAGCACTCTCCATAAACTTCCTTTAGGAGATTTCGGGGGCGAAAATAAATAAGATTAATCTTTTTAAAGTGGCGGCAATGAGGTTTTATATATACTTATTATTATCAAACAATCTACTTCTTGCCACCATGCATGCGCCAACGATGCCTGCTTTCAACTTGAGTTTGGACGTTTTTATTTTAGAATCTCTATTTACAAGATTTAGCGAGTATTTTTTTATTGAGCTCCTTATGGGTAATAAAAGAAACCCATCGGCTAGCGATACTTGCCCACCTATCACGACAAGCTCAGGATTGAATATGTTAATCAACCCTGCAATATATTTACCTAATATATAGCCTACTTCTTCAATAATTTCAATACACAATGGGTCTTCTTTTGCAACAGCTTTCATAATATCAGTCAATGTAAGTGATTCTAAATCTTTTATGTGCTCAGTAAGAATTGAGCTTTCACCATTCTTTATTCGTTCTATCACCATTCGGTGTATCGCTGTTCCAGATGCTTCTGTTTCTAGACACCCCTTTTTGCCACAATGGCATAAGATTTCATTGTCAAAAATTGGGAAATGACCAAATTCTCCAGAAAACCCTGATTTACCATAGTATGGCTTACCATCTATAATTATTCCTATTCCCAACCCCCAACTAACATTTACGAAAATCACATCCTTTTCTCCTTCCACCACGCCCGACATATATTCTCCCAGAGCCATAGCACGCGTGTCATTTTCAATACCAACATTAAAATTCATTTTTTTCGACAAAATCTCAGTGATAGGCTGTTCGCTAAAAAAGAAATTACTATAGCTATAGCCAGATTCGGGATTTACTCGTCCTGAAATATTAAGATTAATATTAAAAAGACGATCTTTAGGAACCTTTACATTATCTATAAAGGTTTGGAGGAGTTTATAAAGAATATCAAAAGACTCTGTTGTGTTTTCAAATCTATACTTTATCCCCATCTGAAAATCAACAATTTCACCTTTAAAGTTCATCAGTGCTATGTTTAGATGGTTTCTGGTCATATCAGCACCAATAAAATAAATAGAATCAGGCTTTAGTCCATAAAGAATAGGATATCTCCCTCCTGAAGTTTGCACTTTCCCATATTCGATAATCAATTCTTGATCGAGCAACTCATTTACAAACTTTGTAATGGTGGGAATACTTAAATCTAACTCCTTAGACAATTCCGTTATGGTGTTGTTTCCTTCATCGATAAAGTTATTGATTATATTTTTCTTTATCTGAACGTTCTTGACATTCTTATCGCTGTGTAGTAAAAAACTCTTTCTCATATTATAAATTAGATAGAAGATTGATGCAAAAAAAATAAAATTGTAATGATTTATGCGCAATTTAATAAAATAATTTTGTAAGTCATGCTTTATTCAAGTAAAAATACACGCTTTTCAAATAATTACTATTTAGCTTCGTTAGTTTTAAAAAATTGTTGAACTGCTTTTTTATTATTATGGATGACAAAACAGTAGCTTCACTAAAAGCTATAAGACTAAAGATCATCACTTAATGGTGTATATCGGTATGGTTCTACACCTAACATCTAGGGAAATAATTTGAGTTATCTAAATCTGTACAACCCTTGAGCAATACACCTAAAAAAAAGATGCAAAGAAGTTTCCCTCTCTACATCTTTTCAAGGCGATTGAAGCCTCACTTAATTAAACATATATCTTAAAAATTTATTGAGATAAGTCTCAATTAAACATTTTTCTAAATTTACTAAATACTGTACTCTTTGCTGTTTTAGAAGGCTCAAAACTTGCTGAAGTTTCCCATTCTTTTATAATCTTGGTCTCTTTAGCAGTAAGCTTTTCGGGAACATATACATTTACGTTTACCAACAAATCGCCCGTACCATAACCTTGTACAGATGGAAGCCCTTTGTTGCGCAAGCGTAATACTTTGCCAGGCTGCGTGCCGGGTTCTATTTTCATTTTAGCAACCCCATCAACAGTTGGCACTTCAACCGAACCTCCAAGAACCGCAGTAGGGAAAGTCAAAAACAGGTTGTAGATTAAATCATTTTCATCTCTTATCAAGTCTGGATGCTCTTCCTCCTCCACAATGATAAGCAAGTCGCCACTAATTCCTCCACGTCTTGCTGCATTTCCTTTTCCAGTCATAGAGAGTTGCATTCCTTCTGCTACACCCGCTGGAATTTGGATAGTAATTATTTCTTCGTCACGCACAACACCCTCTCCACTACAGTGAGTGCATTTTTTAGTTATCGTTTTACCCTCTCCATCACAAGTTGGGCAAGTGCTAGAAGTTTGCATCTGACCCAATATGGTATTGGCAACGCGCGTTACTGACCCCGAACCCCTGCAAGTATCGCAAGTGGTGTATGAATCACCGTTTTCCGAACCATTGCCACTACAATGCGAACACGAAACGTATTTCTTTACTTTGATTTTTTTGTCAACTCCGTTCAGAATTTCTTTTAAAGAAAGCTTCACCCTTACTCGTAGGTCAGACCCTCTATTAACTCTGCGACCTCCTCGACTACCACCGCCGAAGCCTCCAAAACCACCAAAACCACCGAAGATATCTCCAAACTGAGAGAAGATGTCGTCCATAGACATACCGCCACCATAGCCTCCACCACCAGCAGCGCCACTCACGCCTGCATGCCCAAACTGGTCATACCTTGCACGCTTATTGTCGTCTCTTAAAACTTCATAAGCCTCAGCAGCTTCCTTAAATTTTTCTTCCGATTCGTTGTCACCAGGATTTCTGTCAGGATGAAATTGAATAGCCTTCTTTCTGTACGCTTTTTTAATCTCTTCAGCAGTCGCATTCTTGGCAACCCCTAAAACTTCGTAATAATCTCTTTTCTTTGACATCTTATTTACCTACAATTACTTTTGGAAAACGAATTATTTTCTCGTTTAGTATATAACCTTTTTGGATGCAATCTACTACTACATCTTTTTGCGAACTGTCTTGAACAGGAACTGTTGTGATAGCTTCAAACTTGTCCGCATCAAAAGGCTTGCCTATAGCTTCTATCTCTTTTACTCCTTGCTGATTTATAAAGCTGACGAATTTTGAATAAATCAATTCTAAGCCTTCAACAATTGCTTTTTTATCATCTGCATTTTGTACTGTCTCAAGCGCTCGCTCAAAATCATCTATTAGTGGAATCATATCGGTTAACACTTTCTCGCCACCAGCTTTAATAATTTCCATTTTTTCTTTCAATGTGCGTTTGCGGTAATTATCAAATTCGGCGTGAAGTCGCAGATAACTATTGTTCAATTCGTCATATTTCTCTTGGAGTGTCTCTTCTATTTCCTCTTCTTCTATCTCCTCGTCGGTCAAAAGGGACTCTTCATCTGACAAATTGTCGCTTGCATCCTCATTTTGCCTTAAGATGTCTTGTTCTTGTGTCAATTTGTCCTCCTCGTGATAAGCATCAGAGTAGGTTTTATTCTTTTTATTTTGTTTCATACTTATATATTTTAATCTATGCATAGCTTTTGCACAGCAACGTTTACTACAATCATTGAGGCAAGATAAACTATCTTGTCTCTCATCTACTTATTGATAACCTAATAATGTATAGCAAAATCTTTGCCAAAGAAGTGGAATTGTGCAATAAAACTGATTTATATCTATAAAAACATTTCGCACCACTCATCAAACTGCTTAATTTGATGCTTACCATGCTTACCAAGACGCCTCCTAATTTTTTTGACGGATTTCTCTTTCCCTAGTTTCGACTTTGAAAAAAACTTGTCTGCAAAACAGATTATTTTCTCTTCCAAAGATTGGGGTTGCATATCACGGTGAGGTATTGGGAGTTTCCGTTTCAAAATAGTCTTTAAACTCAACCCAGTGCCTGTGTGCCTTTCGCAAACAAGTCCATGTTTTGGAAATCCTTCACCTCTAAGCAATTCGTTGCCTAAATAGCCATGTCGAATATAAGGGTGCTCTCCTGTGCAATGAATATGCGGAGCACGAGTCATAAAAATACCAATATCGTGTAGCATAGCAGCCTCTTCAAGAAACTGAATATCAATAGCTAGCTCTGGATGGTTGTGAGCAATTGACAATGCCTTGTTTGTTACATCTGTTGCGTGCGACATATATATGTCATAAAGCTTAGTCCCTCTTGTATAGTATTTATCTATTATTACCTGTGGATCCATTTTCAATCTTACAATTTATTACTAAGAAGTATAACAAGTCCCGTGTAATATAGTTGTCCCTTTTTTTTAGAAGAGCAAAGGTAGTACTTTTTGAGACTCTTCAGTAAATGAACAAAAATAAACTACATCTATACAACATCACGAACTATACAAACATTAACACAAGTTTTAATGTTTGTATATGAGCTAATCCTTTAAAAGAAGCTTTAATTTACTCATCCTTTAAATCTACTTTTCAGCTATCTGCACTCAATTTTTGCGGCTTCGTTATTACTGATGAGCACTTGCAGCTTGCTGTCAACGCAGTTTAGGAATCAGTCATCAAACACATCATACAACTGATAACGTGCATATTAACTGCCGCGTTGCATTAAGAAATTTGAAAAGGTGGATGACAACTTTTCAGGTTTCCTGCTGTTTTTTTCATGAACAGGCGACCAACGTTTCAAACTTCCGCTCGTTTATTTCATTAGCAGGCAACCACATTGTCTGATTCCACCCAATTAATACACAAAGTGGTGACCATGTTTTCTGTTTTCCGCAATATATTGTCCTTCATGAAGTCCAATTTCCACTTCACAAAACAGCTCTTTAACATACCTATAGAACATTATTGCTTATTTTGTAGTTTACTGCATTTTGCACGCCCATTTTCACTTGGCAAAGACGCTTGTTTTACACAAGACAAGCAAAAAAGCACTGTTTTTTGGTGGAAACAGAGAAGTTGATGACCAATTATTCCAATAATCCAAAATGAATAGTTAAAACCCGCTTCATTTATTATATCAACTTAACATAAATGAACTGGACACACCCAACCTTTTGAGATTGCTAGTAGTTTACATCAATGCTTGACATCTCCAATCCATTTAAAAACAACATTTTGCTTTCAAACAAAGACTCTGTCAAAAATTCACACCTGAGTATAAATCAAACTCAGGGTATTTATTTGTCGCAAACAAATTGTGCGCTTCCCCTTAAATAACAATGTTTAAACAATTTCACCTGAAACATTCAACACTTCTGTTGCATTTACACTAAAAAGAGATATATTTGTGGCAAGCTATGAGAAAGAAGATTTTCACTCCAATTCTAAAATGGTTTTTACCCCTACTGTTTATAACTTTTATAAACGGGAAGAGCTTATTTATCCATAGCCATTCAGTAGAGGGTTCATTTGTAATTCACTCACACCCATTCGATAAAAGTGAAACTAACACGCATGAACATACAACAAAAGAACTTATAGCAATTGAGTTTCACACTCATGGTTATTCAACTGATGCTATTATTCCTTATGTTGAAATAAGCACCCCTGTTCAATATTTAGTCCCGCACAACTATTCGTACGATGATAGAGTTGACTTCTCACAAAACACTAATACCAAGAATTTACGTGCTCCCCCTTTTTGCATGTAATGTAAATTCGCATAATTGAATTTACCTCCCCCTATACTACAAATTCACAATGTGTAAAGCTGATTCATGCTTCTTACCGAATCATCTTTAACACAAAGACTTCTTATTTTATCAATTATACAATTTATGAAATTCAACTATATACTATTGGCATTACTATGCCTTACAACAATACATTCTTTTGCAGAAAAGCCCGCCACAGAACAAACAGTAGGGTTTAAAAAAACAGACGCAAATATTTTTGGTCACGTTTTAGATAAAAAAACAAAAGAACACCTTCCCTATGTTACGCTACAGATTAAAGGAACCACTATTGGCACCGCTACAGACGAAACTGGTCATTTTTACTTAAAAAACCTCCCAATAGGAGAACACATCATAGAGGTGAAAATGATGGGTTATAAAACCATAGAACAAAAAATAGTTATCAAAAAGGGTGAAACAATAGAGGTAAATTTTGATTTAGAAGAGAGCACCATCTATTTCGAAGATGTAGTAATTTCTGCAGACAGAAATGGCAATACCCGACGTTTGTCTCCATCACTAGTAAGCGTTATTGATATGCAGACATTTGAAGGAACCAACTCAAACACACTATCCGATGGATTAAAGTTCCAACCCGGGTTGCGCGTTGAAAACAATTGTCAGAATTGTGGCTTTAGCCAAGTAAGAATAAACGGCTTGGAGGGACCGTACTCTCAAATATTGATTGACTCACGACCCATAGTAGGATCTTTAGGAGGCGTATATGGACTTGACCAAATACCAGCCAATATGATAGAAAAAGTGGAAGTTGTTCGCGGAGGTGGCTCTGCTCTGATGGGTTCTTCAGCCATTGGAGGAACCATTAATATCATAACTAAAGAACCTTTGCGAAACTCCGCCGAATTTACACATACACTAACTGGCTTCAACTCTAAAGGTGCATTTGAGAACAACACCTCATTCAATGCATCAATGCTTACTGACAACAGAAAGGCAGGCATGATGGTATATGGTCAGCATAGAGCGCGTGATGCCTATGATCATGATGGTGATGGATTCACCGAATTGCCCAATTTGAAGAATCGCTCATTAGGATTCAGATCATTCTTGAAAACTGGCGACTATTCAAGAATAACACTCGAATATCACAACATGCACGAATTCAGAAGAGGTGGCGACCAATTAGATCGGCCTGCTCATGAAGCATATATTACAGAACAAGCCGAACATTACATAAACGGAGGGGGTTTGAAATTTGATAATTCGTCTGCAGATGGAAAGAACAAGATCAGCCTCTATGGCTCAGCACAACACACAGATAGAAAAAGCTATTATGGTGCTGGCGTCCCTGCAACAGGTGATATGCCTGAATTGAAACCAGGAATGACTGAAGATGAAATAGCCGAAACAAATGAACAGATAGACAACTACAACAACCGACTAGGTTCGTATGGAAAGTCAACTGAGCTTACTTATCAAATTGGAGGTCAATACAATCACAAATTTGACCATTTCTTGTTTATGCCAGCTAGCATAACAGGAGGATTGGAGTATCTTGGGTCTGAATTAGATGATGTAAGCGGATATAGACTTGAATCAATAAAGCAAAGATCAAGAACAGCAACTGCTTTTGCTCAAAACGAGTGGATAAATGACCAATGGAGCTTACTTGTTGGTGGACGATTAGATAAAAATAATTTGGTGGACAACCTCATCTTTAGCCCCCGTGGCAACGTTAGGTATAATCCGACCGAAAACATCAACTTTCGAGTAAGCTATAGTGAAGGTTTCAGAGCACCACAATTGTTTGATGAAGACTTACATGTGGATATTGCAGGCGGTGAACAAATAATTAGACAATTATCAGAAGACTTAGATGCAGAACAATCTCAAAGTCTAAGCGGATCTATTGACATGTATCACCAAGTCAACGGTGTTAACCTCAATATTTTGATAGAAGGATTTTACACCCATCTAAAAAACCCATTTGTGGGCGAACGAAAAGGCAATATAATTACCGTGGTAAATGCGGATGATGGTGCAAAGGTATATGGTATTAACTTAGAAGGACGCATGGACATAAGCTCATGGTTGACCTTGCAAGCAGGGGCAACTTTCCAAAGAAGTCTTTACGGTTCGGAAAGAAAATGGTGGGAACCTGAAAACGAGGAGGAAGAAGAGTTGGACGAAGTAGAGGCTACCAGAGAAATAATGCGCACTCCAAACTCTTATGCGTATTTTGTTGCTGCTTGGGCACCTACTCAGAAGTTGGGAGTCAACTTATCTGGAAATTATACAGGAAGCATGCTAGTGCCACACGATGCAGGCGATGGAATAGAGGGAGTTGACAGATTTTCAAAAGTAAATATCACCAAAGAGTCTCCTTCATTTTTAGAGCTAAACACTAAATTGTCATACACATTTGATATTGACAAAAACATTCAACTTGAATTGAATGCTGGTGTACAAAACATCTTTAATGCTTATCAAGAAGACTTCGACACAGGTGCTGGACGTGCCAATGACTATGTTTATGGTCCTATGGCACCACGTAGCTTTTTTGCTGGATTTAAATTGAAGCTGTAGTTTATATGTAATTTCAATAAATGATAAGATAGATTATTAGTAGAGGCGCTAAATTACGCGCCTCTACTTTATTATTTACCTATATAAATTAGATGAATCGCTGTTTCATCGGGGTTATAACTACTTTTAACAGCGAACTTGTTTGGCTACTATATGATTATAGTTACTTTTACAATGATTATTTTTAAACATATAATATACTATGAAGTTTTCTGCGAAAATTTTTATTTTATTCCTTGCTCTCATTGGATGTCAGCAAATGTTTTCTCAAAACAATATTGTTGAAGAGATTGTATGGGTAGTAGGTGATGAAGCTATTTATAAATCGGAGGTGGAAGAGGCACGTCGCGAAATGCTCTTAAACAATACCCGTATTGATGGCGATCCGTATTGCTTTATACCCGAACAAATTGCTGTGAACAAGCTTTTTCTTCACCAAGCAAAGCTAGATAGTATAGAAGTACCCGATGCCAATGTAAACCGAATGGTAGAGTATTATGTAAATGAAACTATTGATCGTGCGGGATCTGTAGAGAAGCTAGAAGAGTATTACGGCAAAAAAATACGTGCAATTCGTGATGATATACGCAAGCAGTTAATAGAAAGCGAATTGGTGCAAGGTGTACAAAGCAAGCTGATAGGCGATATAGTGCTTGCTCCCTCCGAAATCAGAAACTTTTACGCTTCCATACCACAAGACAGCATGCCATTTATACCTACAGCAGTAGAAGTGCAAATCATTACACTGGAGCCAAAAATCCCTCTCAGCGAGATAGATGCTGTGAAAGCTAAATTGAGAGACTACACCGAAAGAATCAACTCTGGAGAAGCCGACTTTTCGACATTGGCTTTGCTATACTCCGAAGACGGATCGGCTGTAAAGGGAGGCGAGCTTGGATTTATGGGTAGAGCTTCATTGGCTCCTGAGTTTGCCAATGTTGCCTTCACGCTTAACGACCCCTCAAAAGTATCAAACATTGTAGAAACAGAGTTTGGATATCACATTATTCAACTTGTGGAGAGAAGAGGCGACCAAGGAAACTTTCGCCACATTATACTAAAACCTAAAGTTCCGCAAGAGGAATTGGATAAAGCAACTGCTAGACTCGACTCAATACAAACTGCACTGGTAAACGGTGAAATAAGTTTTGACGAAGCAGCAACTTTCATCTCTGCCGATAAAGATACACGCAACAATAAGGGAATCATGGTAAACATGAACAGAGAAAGCAACTACGCTGGCACACCACGATTTGAGTTGAACGAACTAAACCAAGACATAGCACGTAAAGTAGGCGAAATGAAACAAGGCGAAATATCGGAGCCATTTATCATGCGCAACAACAAAGAACAACAAGTAGCGGCTATTGTAAAACTATCGAAACGAATTGAGGGTCACAAAGCCAACATGAACAGCGACTATCAAACAATAAAGATGATGGCTGAGAACAAAAAAAGGCAAGAGATATTGGATAAGTGGCTCAAAGACAAGATAAAATCGACCTACGTAAGAATTGATGATGACTGGAAAAATTGCGAATTCAGATACGAAGGTTGGATTAAATAAATAAGTGCTTAAAAAAATGTTAGTCCTTTGACAACATGAAAAAAAGAAACCAACATAAACTATTTTCAATAGAGAGTGCACTCATTTTTAGTGTACTCTTTGTATTTATATTGGCAGTAAGGGCACAGGAGCCTTCTGCTCCTCCAAAAACAGTTGAGTTGCGGCAAGCAAAAGAGTTGCGCAAGACAGCTACAAGTGATGTTCAAATACTAAAAGATGATGTAGTGTTTTTTCACGAAGGGGCTTTTATGTATTGCGACAGCGCATACCTCTATGAACAATCAAATAGATTTGAAGCTTTTAGCAATGTAGAAATCAACCAAGGCGACACCATATTTGTGTATGGCGACTATCTACATTATGAGGGGAACACAAGGCTTGCTAAACTAAGAAACAACGTGAGGATGGAAGATAGCCAAGCCACTCTTTTTACCGATAGCTTAAACTACGACAGGATGAACAACCTTGGGTATTACTTTGAGGGTGGCATGCTGGTGGACGAAGAGAACGAACTCACTTCGTTTTGGGGGCAATACAATCCTGAGAACAATGAGTCGTTGTTTAGCGATAGCGTAAAGCTCGTAAATGAACAATACACAATATTTGCCGACACCTTGAAATATAACACTCGAACTAAAATTGCCGACATTTTGGGTCCCTCCACCATTGTTTCAGATAGCGGCTACATCCACACAACACGAGGATGGTACAACACCATTTCAGACGACTCTCAACTGCTAGACCGCTCTACAGTTTATAGTTCTAACGAAGATAAGACACTCACTGGAGACACCATCTATTACAACCGCAAGAGTGGCTTAGGAACCGTTCATGGCAACATGCACCTACAAGACACCGCAAAGAAAATGATTTTGCAAGGAAATTACGGCTACTACAATGAGAAAACAGAATTTGCATTGGCTACCGACTCTGCTTTTGCGATAGAGTATTCACAAACCGATAGCCTCTTTCTTCATGGAGACACATTAACAATGCTCACAGACTCGATAGACAGAGAAATAAAAGCATTTCACAATGTGCGTTTCTATCGAAACGACCTACAAGGTGTGTGCGACTCTATGGAATACATCTCAAAAGATTCAATTCTGTACATGTATATAGAGCCAATTATATGGCACGAAAACAATCAAATAATTGGTCAAGAGATGAACATCTATTTAAATGACTCCACCATAGATAAAGTTCACGTAAAGAATTATGCTTTCAGCATACAAGACCGCCAAAAAGGTGACCAGTATAATCAGCTTAAAGGGCGCGATATGACCGCCCACTTCAAGGATGGAGAACTAAGGTATATTCTTGTAGAGGGAGATGCTCAATCGCTCTACTACTTAGAAGAAGACGATGGAACAATCATTGGGCTAAACAAAACCCAAAGTGCCTACCTCTCTATGGACATATTTAAAAACGAACTGCAAAAACTAAAACTTTGGTCATCCACTACTGCAGAAACAAACCCGCTGAGCTTATTAAAACCAGAAGACAAAAAACTGAAAGATTTTATTTGGTACGAAAACGTGAGACCCATGACTAAAATGGACATCTTCAGAAGACCCGAGAAGAGCCAGACCGAAAAACGAGCAACTCCTCGTCAATTTGAGCGAGAATAACAAAGTATTGATTTTTTCCTTATATTTGTATTCAACCAAAACTCAAAACTAAAAGATTATGTTCTTTTTCTATAACAACAAAAAACCGCGCAAATTCAACTATAAACCCATACTTTACAGTCCTGAGAAAGATGAGTTTAACGAACGCGTTGACAAAGTAAAAAAAGAGATGGGTGTGCTAGAAGACACCAATTATAAACCAACCATAAAAGGTGAGTTTCTTAAAAACACCGATCATGTAAGACGCAAAGTAAATAAAGAGGGAAGTGGTTCTAGGTCGAATTCGACACGAAACACAAAACTTATCATATTTCTTGTTGTGCTTATTGTTCTTGTCTATTTCGTCTATTTTAAATAATGCACCTAATTGCAAAAAAAAGACTATTTGATCCAATCTCGAAAAGAAAATATCCTTGCTTTCAGCCCCTGCTTACTAAAGGGAACTTAGCCAGAACAGTTGATAATAAGAAATTAAGCTTCTATCTTTAGAGACAGAACATTGAATAAGATTAATTAGCAGCAATAGAACACTCTAAGTGTGGACTCATTTATTTACAACAACACCGCACCTTACAAATTAAAATAAAGCACCTGAAACTTTGTCTTTAATACCCTCTTATTAATTGTTTGAAACAGACAAAACAAAGTTTTATTTGCACGAAACTTTTTAAAACTAAATCTCCCAACATGTCAGATATAATCCATCTATTACCAGACTCTATTGCCAATCAAATTGCAGCTGGCGAAGTTATACAACGTCCTGCGTCTGTGGTAAAGGAGTTAGTAGAAAATGCTATTGATGCCAAAGCAACGCACATACAAATAGTAATAAAAGATGCGGGACGAACCATTATCCAAGTAATTGACAACGGGAAAGGCATGTCAGAAACAGATGCTCGCATGGCTTTTGAACGACATGCCACATCTAAAATACAAGATGCCAACGACCTTTTTGCACTCACCACAATGGGCTTTAGGGGCGAAGCCCTACCTTCTATTTCGGCAATAGCTCAAGTAGAAATAAAGACGCGCACAAGCGAGAGTGAGATTGGTTCGTCAATCAATATATCGGGTTCTAGAGTAGAGTCGCAAGAACCAGTTTCAACGCCCATTGGTACTTGCATTACAGTAAAAAACCTTTTTTTCAATGTGCCCGCAAGACGCAAGTTCTTAAAGAAAAACGAAACAGAGCGGCGCAATATACTTAAAGAGATAGAAAGAGTAGCCTTGGCTCATCCCGACATCGAATTTACTGTGATCGATGACAATGTAACGCTAATGCAATTGCCTGCATCGGGTTTGCGCCAACGCATAACACAACTAATGGGCAAAAGAATAGACCAACAACTACTCGAAATAGAAGTTGACACCACATTAGTGAAGATTTTTGGTTACATCACCAAACCCGAATTTGCTAAGAAGAGTATGCCCAATCAGTTCTTTTTTGCAAATGGCAGATATATGCGCCATCCTTATTTTAATAAAGCTATTTCGATTGCTTTCGAAAACTTGATACAGTCAACCGAAAGACCAAATTACTTTATCTACATACAGGTTGACCCCGACACCATAGATGTAAACATACATCCCACCAAAACAGAGATAAAGTTTGAAAACGAACAGGCTATATGGCAAATATTGATGGTGAGCATCAAAGAGTCGTTGGGCAAGTTCAATGCTGTGCCCAGCATCGATTTTGATACAGACAACTCTATCCCTTTACCGGTTTTTGATAACGATAGACCAACTCAATCGCCCAAAGTAAATGTTGACCCAAACTACAACCCCTTCAAACAAAGTTCTTATACACCTCCTCCGAAAATGAACTGGGAGGAACTATACAAAGGCTTTGAAAAAGACACAGACATAGAAGCCGATGAAGATGCAGATGAAACCAACCAATCATCTTCACTTGACTTTTCACCTAGTGAGCAAGACAATCTACCAGAGATGGCTTCTGATGCTTTCCCAGATTACTATCAGTATAAACAAAAATATATACTCACTTCGGTGAAATCGGGATTGATGATTATCGACCAACGCAGAGCACATATTCGCATCCTCTTCGATAAATACTTAGAAAACATTGTGCAAAAGAAGGGTTTTTCGCAACGTGTGCTATTTCCTGAAATGATAGAGTTGACTCCTTCTGAGGCAACTATAATCCCAACAATTAAAGAAGACTTGGAGTCTTTGGGGTTTGAAATGAGCAACTTAGGGAGCAACACCTACGCCATTCAAGCAGTCCCCTCCGAAATAGAAAACCCCGATGTGGTGGCTCTCATCAAGTCTATGTTGGAAAATATATTAGAAACAGGATTGGACGTAAAATCGGAGATTCAAGAAAAACTAGCCCTCTCCTTTGCTAGGTCGGTAGCTATCAACTACGGCAAACCCCTTTCGATGGAAGAGATAACAGATATTGTGAATAAATTATTTGCTTGCCATACACCCAACTTTACACCCGATGGCAAAAAGATTATAACAGTACTTGACGATGAAGATATAGACAGAAAACTAAGATAGCTCTTTGTGGAGCAACAAGACAACTTCCAATACTATAACCTACATAAAAAGGCAAGAATTATGAAATACTCTTATTGCGGACTCAGCGGAT
The DNA here is from genome assembly GCA_964620895.1 of uncultured Dysgonomonadaceae bacterium. Lineage (GTDB taxonomy): Bacteria > Bacteroidota > Bacteroidia > Bacteroidales > Dysgonomonadaceae > UBA2632. Next base: position 14,580 of record CAZUHZ010000030.1, read on the forward strand.
TGCAACTGCCTAAACTCTCGTTAGGCTTGTGGCACAATTTTGGATTCAACGACAATTACGAAGAAGCTAAAAAAATGATTCATTTCGCTTTTGAAAAAGGAATCACTCATTTCGACTTAGCCAACAACTATGGACCACCCCCTGGATCGGCCGAAACAAACTTTGGCAAGATATTAAAAGAGGACTTATCGTCGCATCGCGATGAGATGATTATTTCTTCAAAAGCAGGATATCTGATGTGGCCTAGCCCTTATGGCGATGGTTCTTCGCGAAAGAACTTAATGGCTAGTATCAATCAGAGTTTGAGGCGAACAGGCCTAGAATATTTCGATATATTCTATTCGCACCGTTACGACGGGATAACTCCGATAGAAGAAACCATGCAAGCTCTGGTAGATATTGTGAAGCAAGGGAAAGCACTGTATATAGGCATTTCGAATTACCCCCCTGCAGAAGCTAGACAAGCTATGACCTACTTGCGAAAGCAAAATACACCTTGTTTAATACACCAAGGCAAATATAGTATGATGCACCGCAATCCCGAGGAGGGTGTTTTTGATGTAGTAGAGAAAGAAGGCGCTGGTTTTATTGGATTCTCGCCACTCGCACAAGGCATCCTGTCTGATAAATACCTAAACGGTATTCCAGCAGATTCTCGCGCTGCCAATCCCGATGGATTCCTCAAAAGAGAGCAGATTACACAGAGTGTTGTTTCCATTGTAAGACAACTCAACCTAATTGCCGAAAAGCGCAATCAAACATTGGCACAAATGGCACTTGCTTGGGCTCTACGACTTGATGTTGTGACCTCGCTCATTGTGGGAACTCGCACAATAGAACAATTGCAAGATAACATCAACACACTTGACAACATAACATTTAGTGCTGACGAGTTAAAACGCATCGATTTAATCTTAGGTGGAGCTGTAATCTAATAAAATAAACAAACATCTTACCACGCCTTCAAAAAGCTCCTTTTTATACAGGACGCTTCTGAAGGCGTTGGTTTTTGTAGATTTCGCAATGTCGAAACGCACTTTGAAGTCATGACTAATGCTTCTGCGAAATAGAGCAAATAGTGTTTTGAATAAGAATGAAGCAACATAAAAAGATAAATCCAGCTATTTTCTTACTTAAATCTCTATTTATCGTGCTTTTCCTTTGTGGTTATTGAAAACATTCTTACATTTGCAATCGCAAAATAATAAGACTGTAGTTGAATCGATAGATTCTTAAACAAATAGTTTTATAAAGTTGAGCAATATTAAACAAGCGAGTTTAAGAAATACAACAAATATTGTTCTTTTATTCTTTAGAAAAGTATCATCTTTGTTTTTTGTAAGAAAAGTTCAAAGACAAGGCTTTCGCAGTTTTTAAAATCAAGGAGTTTACTTCTAGTAAATGACTGTTTTAAAAAACAAGAATAACGCAGTATTTGGATTTTTATTGCAACAAAACATCAAATTGCGAAAGTAGCTCAGTGGTAGAGCATAACCTTGCC
>CAZUHZ010000031.1:0-16016 GCA_964620895.1 uncultured Dysgonomonadaceae bacterium
GCACACGCATGAAATCGGGAACAGCACAAAAGATGGTGCTCAACATGATTACAACCACCACCATGATAAAGATTGGACGAGTAAAAGGAAACCGTATGGTGAATATGCAACTAACCAATCAAAAACTTATAGATAGAGGAACTAGAATGATTATAGACGAGTTAGGCCTGTCGTATGAGCAAGCTCATAATTTACTGCTGTTGCATGGTTCTGTAAAAGAGGCAACGGATAGTTATAACAAAGACAATAAGTAAGAATCACAAGAAAAGTCCAAATAGAAGAAATTACACCATCTATTTTACCATCTATTTAGGTGGCAGCTTTATATTTCTCATTTGTCGTAGTATAAAAGCTTGACGCTTATACATAAAAGCTGATGGATTTTTTGAGCTAAATCGCAAAGGGTTGGGCAACGTTGCAGCAATAAGAGCTGATTGAGTTTGTGACAAGTCACTGGCAGAAACATTGAAATGATGCCTAGCTACGGCTTCAGCACCATACATGCCATCACCAGTTTCCATAGAGTTGAGATAAACGTGCAATATTCTATCCTTACTCCAAAAGAGCTCAATTAAAACTGTGAAATAAGCCTCCAACCCTTTTCTAAACCAAGAAGACTTTGGCCACAAGAAAACATTCTTAGCTGTCTGTTGACTTATGGTGCTCGCACCACGAAGTCGTTTGCCCTTCTTACTCTCCTCTATCGCTTTTTGAATTTGTTTTTTATCAAAACCTTTATGCTCAAAAAACAACTGATCTTCAGAAGCAATTACTGCAAGCTTTAAATTATCAGATATGTTGTTATACCCAACCCAAGTATGAAGCATTTTGGGACTCTTCTTCTCTCGAATTTGCTCAACCAAACGTATGCCCATAAGTGGTGTGAAATAGACTGGCACGTAACGTAATACAATCACACTAAAAAGAGACAAGAGAAAAAAGAGAATAACAAACTTTTTAATAAAAAACAGAAGTTTCCTAATCATAAAAAGAAGTTGAACTTTATTATTGAAATAATGTTTAATTAATAGCATCGAGAATATTTTGAACGTATTAAAATGTGTACTCTCAACAGCATTCAAACATAATAAATATGTTTGAAATGATGACACAAAAGACAAAATATTAATTGTATTCGATTACCCAAACATAGCTTTTACAAGCAGTGATGGCATAAGTACAATTAAAGATGCATTGAAACTAATAAAACTCAAGTTACTTTATATACAACTAGTAATATCACACAACCCCAATTTAAACCCTTACAACAATTAGTACATAATCTATTAAAAACAAAAACTATATGGAAACAAAAGAACTATTAATACGATTATCTGAATCTATTAAAAACACTAGCGATATACCCAAGTCTCTTTTCAAAGAGATGGGTGTAAAACGTGGACTCAGAAATGAAAATCACTCTGGCGTGTTAGCTGGACTCACTCGAGTAGGCGATGTGGTGGGATACGAAAAACAAGAAGATGGAACCCTTAAACCTATCCCAGGAGAACTATATTATAGAGGAATCAATGTTGCCGATTTGGTTCATGGTATTCAAAAAGACGATCGATTGGGTTTTGAGGAGACAGCATTTCTGTTGCTCTCGGGTTCTCTTCCCACAAAAGATGAGTTGGAATCATTTCGCAGCTTTATGATGAAGATTATGCCGCTCGAACATACAGCAACCATGAATATTATGTCGCTTCAAGGTAAAAATATTATGAATATATTAGCACGTAGTGTGCTAGAACTCTATATTTATGATGAAGACCCCGATACAGTTAGTAAAGACAACCTTATTCGCCAGTCTATCAATCTTATTGCAAAGTTTCCTACAATTATTGCTTATGCATACAATGTGCTAAGACACAACCAACAGGGACGCTCATTGCATGTACGTCATCCAGATGAAACTCTTTCTGTTGCTGAAAACTTTTTATTAATGATGAAAGGGCACGGCAACTATACCAAACTTGATATAAAAATTCTTGACTTAGCACTTATATTACACGCAGATCATGGTGGTGGTAATAACTCTACATTTTCTGTACGTGTTACTAGTTCTACTGAAACGGACACCTACTCTTCCATAGCAGCAGGTATTGGTTCGTTGAAAGGTCCACTTCATGGTGGTGCAAATGTAAAAGTATGTGCTATGCACGATGACATGAAAGCCCATATTAAAGATTGGAAAAGTGTAGATGAAGTAGATAGTTACTTAACCAAAATATTAAACAAAGAAGCGTTTGATAAAACAGGACTTATATACGGAGTAGGTCATGCAGTATATACACTGACCGACCCACGTGCTGGTTTGCTTAAAGAGATGGCACGCGACTTGGCAAAAGAAAAAGGTCTGCAAGATGAATTTGATTTCCTTGAATTAGTAGAAGATCGTTCACTCATAATGCTTGAGAAGTTTAAAGGCGAACGTGCATCCAAAACTTGTGTCAATGTTGACTTCTATTCTGGATTTGTTTACAAATCTATCGGATTGCCCGAAGAGGTGTTTACACCACTGTTTGCAATGGCTCGCATTGTAGGTTGGAGTGCTCATCGCATCGAAGAATTGAACTTTAGTAGCAAGCGCATCATTCGTCCTGCTTACAAAAATGTGAGAGAACCACAAAGTTTCATTCCAATGAGCAAGCGATAATAAGAAGATAAACAATCATTTTGAGGGTTAGGAATCAACAACTTCTAGCCCTCATTATAAATAACAAAGATGAATAAAATAGATGTACTAAACCCAATTGTGGAGTTGGATGGAGATGAAATGGCACAAGTGATGTGGCTCAATATAAAAGAGAACTTAATACTACCTTACCTCAATTTAGATATAAAGCATTACGATTTAAGCATCGAGAATCGTGATCTTACCAACGATCAAGTGACGATAGATGCAGCTCACGCAATTTTAGAACACAATGTTGGCATTAAGTGTGCCACAATTACTCCAGATGAAGCACGTGTGGAGGAGTTTGGATTGAAAAAAATGTGGAAATCGCCCAATGGCACAATTCGTAATATCATTGGTGGCACAGTATTTAGAGAACCCATCATTATGAATAATATTCCACGTTATGTGCAGGGTTGGACTAAACCAATAATCATTGGCAGACATGCTTATGGCGACCAATATAAAGCAACTGATAAGGTGATTACCGAAAAAGGTACGCTAACATTGAGTTTCACAAACCAAAAAGGCGAGACACAGAGCTGGAAAGTATTCGACTTCGACGGTAATGGGGTAGCCATGGCTATGTACAACACCGATGAATCAATTTATGGATTTGCACGTTCTTCATTTCAAATGGCGTTAACCAAAAAATATCCTTTGTATCTCTCTACAAAGAATACTATATTGAAAGCCTACGACGGACGCTTTAAAGATATATTTGAAGAGGTGTATCAGAATGAATACAAAGATGCGTTTCACGAAGTTGGCATTACTTATGAGCATCGTTTGATAGATGATATGGTGGCAGCTGCAGTAAAGTGGGAAGGTGGCTTTGTGTGGGCTTGCAAAAACTATGATGGCGATGTGCAATCGGATATTGTAGCACAAGGATTTGGCTCATTAGGGTTAATGTCGTCAGTGTTAATAACTCCAGATGGCAAAACCATGGAGGCTGAGGCAGCACATGGAACTGTAACACGACATTTTCGTCAACATCAACAAGGAAAAGCTACTTCTACTAACCCCATTGCATCAATTTTTGCATGGACTCGTGGTTTGGCACATCGCGCCAAACTCGACAGCAATCATGAGTTGCTCAATTTCACCAAAGATTTAGAAAGAGCTTGTATATCGACAGTCGAAAGCGGACAAATGACCAAAGATTTAGCATTATTAGTACACGGAGAAAACATGTTGGATAAAGATTATCTGACAACAGAACAATTTTTATCTAAATTAAAAGAGAGTTTAGATAAAGTGCTAGCGTCTAATTAAATAGACACGCTCAACATAAAGACACTTTTTATAAAACAAATAATACTTATAAAAACAAAACATCACTATGGGAAATGACATTTTTAATATAAAACGAAGTTTAGAAGTTAACGATAAAAGCCTCAGCTATTTTAGCCTGCCCGAATTGCAGAAACAAGGGTTTGAAATTGAGAAACTACCTTTCTCTATTCGTATATTGTTAGAAAATGCTCTGCGCAATTATGATGGCTTTGCAGTTACACGTGAGAATGTTGAAACACTTTTAAATTGGAAGCCGAAGGCTACCGATAAAGATATTCCTTTTAAACCAGCGCGTGTATTGATGCAAGACTTTACAGGCGTTCCTGCCGTTGTAGATATTGCAGCACTTCGTGCAGAAGTGGCACGAAAGGGAAAAGACCCTGAAGCCATAAATCCATTAATACCTGTTGATTTAGTTATCGACCATTCGGTTCAAGTTGACTTCTTTGGAACTCAATATTCTTATAATCGAAATATTGATGAGGAGTATCGTAGAAACAAAGAACGCTATCAGTTTTTGAAATGGGCACAAAATTCGTTTGATAATTTTAGTGTTGTTCCTCCAGGAATGGGGATTTGTCATCAAGTAAATTTAGAATATCTCTCGAAAGGTGTTATTGAAAGAGATGGAGAGGTTTTTCCTGATACAACTGTAGGTTTAGACAGTCATACTCCCATGGTAAACGGAGTGGGAGTTCTTGCATGGGGTGTGGGCGGAATAGAGGCCGAAGCAGCAATACTAGGTCAGCCCATCTATTTTATCATGCCCGAAGTAATTGGATTGAAACTAACGGGTAAGTTGCCAGTGGGTTCTACTGCAACCGACTTGGTACTGACAATTGCTAACGTTCTTCGCAAATATGGTGTAGTAGGTAAGTTTGTTGAGGTGTTTGGTCCTGCTCTCGATAATCTTTCTGTGCCAGACAGAGCCACTATTGGTAATATGTCACCTGAATTTGGTTGTACTGTTACGTTTTTCCCCATTGATGGTAAGACCGTGGAGTATATGAAACAGAGCAATCGATCGCCCGAACAACTCGAGTTGATTGAAACTTATTGTAAAGCAAATATGCTGTGGCGCGAAAATGAAGATGCTATAAACTATACAGATGTTTTAGAACTTGATATTTCTACCATCGAACCCACTGTAGCTGGACCAAGCAGACCACAAGATAAAATACTGTTGAAAGATTTCAAAGACAAATTCATTGACCTGTTAGACACTTCCTATCAAAGAGAATATATCTCGTGGGAGAAAAGAGACATAGATAAGTCAATCACCCGTTTTGAGGGTGAGGGAGGAGATTTACCTCAAACTAAGTCAGACAAGAAAGGAGTTCCTACAGAAATTGAAGCACATCAACGCAATGGATTAAAAACAGTATGGATTACCCGAGGGCAAGAGAAGTTTATGCTTTCGGATGGAGCTGTGGCAATTGCTGCAATAACATCGTGCACCAACACTTCCAATCCTTTTGTTATGATTGGAGCTGGCTTGGTTGCAAGAAATGCACGAAAGCATGGCATTGATGTAAAACCATGGGTAAAAACATCGCTTGCACCCGGATCTAAAGTAGTGACAGACTATTTAGAAAAAGCAGACTTGATGAAAGACCTCGAAGCATTGCAATTTCACTTAGTGGGATATGGTTGCACTTCGTGCATTGGCAATTCAGGTCCACTTGCTCCAGATATTGCAAAAGCTGTGGATAATCAAAGTTTGGTACTTACATCGGTTCTGTCAGGTAATAGAAATTTCGAAGCTCGCATTCACCCTCAAGTGAAGATGAACTTTTTGATGTCGCCCATGCTAGTAGTTGCTTATGCAATTGCTGGTCGTGTTGATATTGATTTAACAAACGAACCAATTAGCTATGATTCAAACATGAATCCAGTCTATTTAAAAGATATTTGGCCTACGGATGATGAAATTAATGAGATAATGGGTCAGGTGTTGACTCCTAAAGACTTCGAGAAAAGCTATGGAAGTATTTTTGATGGAAATGAAACATGGCGTAATCTTGAAATTCCTTCAGGTAAACTATATGAATGGAACGAAAACTCGACATATATAAAAGAAATACCATTCTTTCACGGCATATCAAGTGATCCTGAACCGCCACAAGATATAAAAGATGCACGCGCTCTTTTGGTGTTGGGTGATAGTGTAACGACAGATCACATTTCTCCTGCTGGCTCATTCAATGAACATTCTGCTGCTGGGAAATACCTTATCGAACATGGAGTTGCGAGGAAAGATTTCAACTCCTACGGCTCTCGTCGTGGAAACGATGAGGTAATGGTGCGTGGAACCTTCAGCAATGTGCGAATAAAAAACAAGCTCGCTACAAAAGAAGGTGGGTACACCAGTTACTTGCCAGAAAAAGAAGAGATGACTGTGTATGACGCAGCCATGAAGTATAAAGAAGACAACACACCATTAGTGGTGTTGACAGGCAAAGAGTATGGAAGTGGGTCGTCGCGTGACTGGGCGGCAAAAGGGACCTTCTTGTTGGGTGTTAAATGTGTAATAGCAGAAAGCTATGAACGCATTCACCGGAGCAACTTGGTGGGAATGGGAGTTTTGCCACTCGAATATAAAAAGGGTGACACTGCTGAGAAATTAGATATTAGTGGTAAAGAAACTTTCACCATTATAGGCATCGAAAAAGACTTGAAACCCCTAAAAGAAGTACAAGTAATTGCTGAAAACAAAAGAGGAGAACAAACCAAGTTTAATGCAATAGCTCGTTTAGATTCTCAAATAGAGATAGAGTATTATCGCAATGGTGGCATATTACAATATGTATTGCGACAATTTTTGAGAAAAGAGAAAGAATAAGAATAGACTAAAACAGAAATAAGATGGAAGAATCAAATATGTTTCCAACTCCAAGCAAAGAGCTGCTTCATAAAAGAACCTCTTTAGCTCCTGAAAGTATGAAAGCCTGGCAAAACTTTAGCAATACCGTTTTTGCAGAAGGTGCACTTTCTGAAAAGACAAAACATTTGATTGCATTGGCTGTGGCTCATGTCACTCAATGTCCCTATTGTATCAGAGCTCATACAAAAGAGTCTATGAGAATGGGAGCAAGTAAAGAGGAGATGATGGAGGCAATATGGGTTGCCTCTGAAATGCGATCGGGTGCTGCTCTTGCACACTCGACACTTGCAATGGACGAGATGGAAAAGGAGAAGAAGTAAGATAAGCTTAGCTTTTTCTACAATATAAAATGAGTAAATAGCATAGCAGCTAACTCAACATATAAATTAGAATAGGATGAAAACTAACCAATCAAAAACTGTTTGGACCATTGGACATTCTACTCATAGCTTAGATGAGTTAGTGGTTATGCTACGTTCATTTAAAATTGATACTATTGTTGATATCCGCAGTTATCCAGGCTCTCGCAAATTCCCTCATTTCAACAAAGAGTCGTTAGTATTATCACTGCCTGAAAACAATATTCACTACATCCATCTAAATAAATTGGGTGGAAGAAGAAAAGTTGACCCTGAATCAAAAAACACAACTTGGCGTCATGAAGCTTTTAGAGGCTACGCCGATTATATGGACACAGAATCTTTTGCCGAAGGCATAGATAAACTCGTAGAGATTGCCCAACAGCACCGCACTGCTTATATGTGTTCCGAAGCTGTTTGGTGGCGATGTCACCGTTCCATGGTGTCTGATTACCTGAAAGTTCATGGGTGGATTGCACTACATATTATGGGAGTCAATAAAGCATCTGAGCATCCCTATACGCAACCAGCACGCGTTGTTGATGGTGAATTGACATATTTACCTGAAGAAAAAAACATCTTTAACCTCGGCGGAATATGAAAACAATACACATAAAAAGAGCCTATGAAGACAAATCAAAAGACGATGGTTATCGTGTTTTAATAGATAGGCTATGGCCAAGAGGAATATCAAAAAAAGATGCTCACTAAAAAAAGATGCTCACTTTGATGAATGGCTGAAAGAATTAGCTCCTTCTACCGAACTTCGTAAATGGTTTGATCACAAACCTGAGCGATTTGATGAATTTAGAAAACGTTACAAAAAAGAACTTCAAGGTCACAAAGATGAGTTGGATATGCTACGCAATAAAGCGAAGACTGGGAAGCTTACACTACTGTTTGCAGCCAAAGACACAGAGATGAATAATGCAGTAGTTGTGAAAGAAGTTTTGGAAAAAGGGTAAACTTCATATGTTTCTAATGTGGACATCACAGAGAAGACACTAATTGTCTATTGAACAAATATATAGTTTATATACAAACCCTTATAAAACTTGGTTCTAAGCCTCTTTCAGCTTAAAACGAACACGCCACCTACCCTTCTCAAAGCTATGTGTAGTTATATAAAACTCTCCAATCTCCGATGTGTTTTCGACATGTGAACCAATGCATGCACATACATCATAATCGCCCACACGAATAATGCGAAGCATCTCCGACACATCTTCAGGAAGTTTTGACAAATCAACCAAATCTTCTGCCGTTTCTATGTGCACAAAATCTTCAGTTACCTGTAAGTTTCTGTTTATCACCTCATTTACCTTTCCTTCTATTTCTTTCACCTCTGCTTCAGTGGGTCTTTTATCCAAAAAATAATCACATTTGCTCTTCTTTCTTTCAATATGAGTATTACGTGAGCGTGGACATCCAAACATACGCACCATTGTTTGATTGAGTATATGCTCTGCTGTATGCATTGGAGGATATTCTTTCTTATTATGTTCGTTTAGTTGTAAGTTCATTTTGCAGTCAAAATTTTAGAGAAAAACATATTGTCGAGTCTAATCGTTTTAGACATTTACACACCTACATTTATGTGCCATAGCATCTTACCATCAATAAATTATTTATCAACTATACCTGGTAGCATTGGAACAAACCTATAAGCACCCTCTTTTGTGATTTTATTCTCTTTTTCGTTAATTTTCTGAATCACCATCATCTCTTGTAAGCCCCTACCAATAGGTGCTACCATTTTCCCATTTATTGCCAATTGCTTTATCAACTCTTCAGGCACATCGGGAGCTCCACATGTAATCAACACCCCATCAAAAGGAGCATATTGAGGCAAGCCTTCAAATCCATCACCATGAAATAGCAGAGCATTGTACCCCAACACTTCAAGATTTTGTTGTGCTAAGAGATATAGCTCTTCATGCCTTTCGATGCTATACACTAAGTACCCCAACTCGCACAGCACAGCAGTTTGATATCCACAACCTGTACCTATTTCCAATACCGAAGCTCCTTCATCCAAATCCAACAAATTGGTTTGCATTGCAACAGTATATATTTGCGAAATAGTTTGACCTGCAGCAATTGGTAGAGGTCTATCATCATAAGCCATATCCTCTAATCTTGACGCAATAAACATCTGACGAGGCACTCTTTTCATTGCTTCAATCACTTTGGCACTGATATTTGACCTCTTAGCTATTTTATCCATCACACGATGGCGCCTTTCTATATGTTTTTCAGATTCAATCATTACACAAATATAATAAATAAAGTAACTACATCATAATACCATGTATATTCAAGAGAAACTTTAATAAAGCAATATACCTACAACATTATATCGTAGCTCTATTTTTTTTACAATCTCAATTAATGGTATCTACTGAAACAATTATGTTAAGTTAGTACAATAAAAAAGTGAACTGCATGCTATATATAATCTTCACAAAATGAAAAATCAGTCATCATTATCTCTATTTCCACAAAAAAAAATAACATTTTACTGGTTGTCTTTAAATATTACGTCGGCGACTGTTAAAAAAGATGTACACAGAATGGACAAATAGCTAATAAAACAGTAATAAGACCTCTGTAAGTTAAAGGGACAATAATGTTATTGATAATTAGCCGTAAAACAACAGAAATATATGATAACAAAAAGAGAAAGAGGTTATCACTTATGGAAATAAACAGATGTAATTTGGAAAAGATGACACCTACTAATTATAAAAATCAAATATAAATTAGAAAAGCAGTCTAAGCATATTACATACTAGCAGCATTAAAACTAGAATCAAACACTTGATAAAGAGTTACAAAGAACAACTTGCTAAAATTACTTAGCTATATTCCTAAAAGAGCTAATGCTGCTTTGAGGTGTTAATATTGCAAAAGTTGTGGATAGTAACATGACATGGAATGATTCAAAACTGACGATGAAGTAACGAACATAAATTAACATGTATGTTAGTATATGCGAAAATCAAAAGAAATTGAATCATAATTAACAAGTTTACAAAACAAAAAATGGAACCACTTCATCAATGAAACAGTCCCATTTTATATTATCTAATTTGCTATTGCTCTTATTTCTTAAATTGCGACATGTCAGCATTTTTCATATCGCCAGTCTCCAAGAAGGCTTTATGGAATGCATAGCATGCATATAAACTTTGCGGAGTATGTCCATTTTGTTGCAAAGTAATATATTCGTGCAACATTGGACGATAATCTGGATGTGCACATTTCTCAATTATCTCGCGTGCACGCTGATTGGGTCCCTTACCTCTTAAGTCTGCAACACCATATTCAGACACAACAACCTTTACAGAGTGCTCTGTATGGTCTGTGTGAGACACTTTTGGTACAATACAGCTGATGTCGCCATTTTTAGCAACCGAAGGAGTAACGAAAATAGAGATATAAGAGTTGCGGGTAAAATCACCAGAGCCACCAATACCATTCATCATATTATTACCCATTACGTGAGTAGAGTTTACATTACCAAAGATATCAACTTCGATAGCAGTGTTGATACCGATAACACCTAAACGACGCACTAACCCAGGATTGTTTGATATTTCACTAGGACGCAGCACCAATTTATTTTTAAAGAAATCAAGATCTCCATACAATTGGTGAAGCTGCTCATTACTAACAGTTAGAGAACAACCACTTGCAAAACTAATTTTGCCTTCGCGCATCATATTCAATACTGCATCTTGAATAACCTCTGTGTAAACATCAAAACGAGGAATATCTTTATTACTCCCCATCGAACCTAATACAGCATTAGCAATATTGCCCACGCCTGACTGCACAGGAAGGAATCCTTGTGGGATTCGTCCACTCTTCATCTCATTAACAAAGAAGTTGGCAACATTGTCACCTATTTTTGCAGTTGTTTCATCAACTGGCGCAAAACCACCACCTTCGCTCTCCTCATTGGTTTCGACAACAAATATTTTCTCGGGATCAACTTTTATATATTCTAAACCTACCCTGCCTTGCACTTCAAATATATTGATGTGGCGACGTTTTGGTGGGTCTTGCAACTCATACAAGTCGTGAATGCCTCGTAAGCTACTAGGAACTTTACTGTTCAATTCAACAATCACTATTTTTGCCATGCGGCAAATGGTTGGTGTAATACCTACTCCAGCAGTTGGAATTATTTTACCATCATCGGTTACCTCACACGCTTCTACAATTGCTACATCAACACCACCTAAAAAACCATACCTTATCTCCTGAGCAACTTGTGATAGATGCATATCGAAATAATCGATAGGTGTATGTACTTGTTTATTATTAATAGCATTACGCATATCCCTATTTGTTTGATAAGGGGTGCGAAATTTAACTGCGTTGGCACGAGCCAAACTACCATCAATGGTATCGCCTGTAGATGCACCTGTGAACATACCTATTTTAAAAGGGTTTCCTTTTGCATGTTCTTCCTCTGCTCTTTTTGCTAAGGCAACGGGCACTACTTTTGGACATCCGGCATGCGTGAATCCGCTAAAACCAACATTTTGGTCATGATCAATAAGTGCTGCAGCTTCTTCAGCACTAATAAATTTTAAAGCCATTATATACTATTTTATGATGTGATTTATTCATATTTGCGATGAAGAATTTCGCTATATATGATTCCTTTTTTCAACTCTTCAGTAATGTTTCCATAAAAAAGCTCATTGGTATATGACACTTCCACTTCAGAGTCTTCATCTTGATAAGATATCGACTCCATATTGTCTTCCTTAAACAATGATTCGGACAATGAAGACATACCCTCCTGAGCAGGTTGCATTCTTTTCTCTACGCTTTTAATAGAATCAGAAATGGGGATGAAAGGTGAAGAGGTTTTATTATTACCCTCAAAGCCCTTCGTCTTAGGTATCGAGGGGGTGTCAAAAAAAGGAGGCATTGGATACTCCTCCTCCCAAGGTTCGGGAAGATCAGGTTCTGCAGTTTTTTGATTTTGTTTTTGTGCTTGCGCCTCCACTTTCTCTTTATTCGATTTCACAATAAAGTTAACTATGAAGACAATAAAAGCAATTATTAAAAATCCAAGATCACCTATATCCATTTTTTCATTACTTTTGTAGTTCAGACAAAAGTACAAAAGATTGATTACAAATGAATACAAAAAAATAACCGAGTATTACTTCTAAGCAACACTCGGTTATTCAACCAAAACTTAACTATGAAAAATTTAATTCTATATGTTATCACAAACATAATTAATTAATGGTTAAGTTGCAAATTTTTAATCACAATATTTTGCTGTTATTCAATTAGTTTCTTTTATTTGTCTAGCAATAAATTCTCGACAGAGAAAATCGTTATTTACTAAACTAAAGAGATAGATGAAAATAGAACAAAAAACATATCAAGCCGAAGAGAAAAAACTATACATAGAAACCTATGGCTGCCAAATGAATGTGGCCGATACCGAAGTTGTAGCTTCAATTATGGAGATGGACGGTTATACAATAACCGACGACTTAGAATCTGCTGATGCAGTATTTGTAAACACTTGCTCTATAAGAGAAAATGCCGAACAACGTGTTATAAACAGATTGGAATATTTTAATGCTATAAAGCGTAAACACAACGAAAAACTTATTATTGGAGTGTTGGGATGTATGGCAGAGCGAGTGAAAGAGGTGTTGATAGAGGAACACCATGCCGATTTAGTTATTGGTCCAGACTCATACATGGATTTACCAAATTTGATTAGTGCAGCCGAACAAGGCGAAAAAGCAATAAATGTAGAGTTATCAAAAACCGAAACTTACAAAGATGTTATTCCTTTAAAAATTGGAGGAAACAACATATCGGGTTTTATCTCTATTATGCGTGGTTGTAACAACTTCTGCACCTACTGTATTGTACCCTATACAAGAGGAAGAGAAAGAAGTCGTGATACAGAAAGTATTTTAAACGAAATGGACGACCTAAAAGAAAAAGGTTTTAAAGAAGTAACACTTTTAGGACAAAATGTGAATTCATATCTTTACACCAATGGAGAGAAGACAGTAGACTTTTCCGATCTGTTAGATATGGTTGCAAAACATGCTCCTGAAATACGCATACGCTTTGCCACATCACATCCAAAAGATATGACAGATAAAACTTTGCGTACAATAGCCAACAACAAGAATATTTGCAAATTCATTCACCTCCCATTTCAGTCTGGTAGTTCGCGTATGCTAAAAATGATGAACCGTAAATATGACAGAGAGTGGTATTTAGACAGAATAGCAGCAATTAAGAGAATCATCCCAGGATGTGGACTTTCTACCGATATTATGTGTGGTTTTCACGATGAGACCGAAGAAGATCATAAAGAAACACTATCTTTAATGGAAGAAGTAGGTTTCGATTCTGCTTTTATGTTTAAATATTCTGAAAGACCCGGCACATTTGCTTCAAACAAGCTTAAAGACAATATTCCCGAAGAGGTAAAAAAACGAAGACTGCAAGAAATAATCGACTTACAAAGAGAGCATTCCGAGTTGAGTAACCAAAAAGATGTGGGCAAAGAATTTGAAGTTTTAGTTGAAGGTTACTCAAAAAAATCTCGCAATCAGTTCTTTGGAAGAACAAGCGAAGGCAAAGTTGTAGTTTTTGACAAAAAGTCGCACAGTATTGGTGAAACAGTTAGGGTGAAAATAAACGAATACACTTCTGCAACTCTTATAGGTGAATCTTTGTAGGAAGAAATAAACTTTTAGAATGTTTTTTTAGAATAAACAAAATGCTCGTTCAAACGTTTCATCTATATACTTAAACCAAACAACTACTTTGTTGCTTTGGTTGAAGAAACTTATTTAATAACAATCTATAAACATTAAAACAAGAAGAATTATGAAGAATTCAGAATCAAAACTACTATTAGGTCTAGGAATTGGCGTTGCATTAGGTGCAGCTATTGGTTATATTATGGGCAACGATAAAAGAGAAGAGTGGCTGGAGCAAGCAAATGAATTTGCAGACAAAGTAAGAGCTAATGTAAAAACTGCTGTTTACAAAGGCAAGCACGAAGTTGAAGATCTTAAAGAAGATATTGAAGATATTACTGAAGTTGCAAAAAAAGAATTATCTAGAAAGTAAGAAAAACAGAAATTACCTAAACGATGGAAGAAAAAAAAGTGGGCACATTGTTCGAGGAGATGAAAGATGATTTAGCAGACTATGTTTCCGATAGATTAAGACTATTTAAATTACAAACTTACGCAAAAACTAGTAAAAGTGGAGCTGCACTAATTTACACAGTAGTAGCTATATTGCTAGTTCTGTTTGCATTAAACTTTGTCTTTATTGCGCTAGCAATATTTCTTGGCGAGATTTTAGGGAGTTTATCTCTCGGATTTGCTATAGTAGCATTGTTTACGATAATTGTTGTTGCAATAATTATAATGACAAGAAAATCTATCAGACGTAGTTTGACAAATAAAATAGTGTCTTCTTTTATGAATGATGATAAAGAATAACAACATTATGAGAACATACAAACTAACCCCTCTTGATCAATTAAAACTAGAAGAGAAGCAGTTACGTGAAGAGATTAAAATATCTGAACAAAAAATGGCTTTTCAACTACAATATATTCACGATAACTGGGGGTCGATGTTACTAAGAAGTACCACTTCATCAATTATGAACAAAGTTTCTGACAGAACAAGTGGCTCATCACCTGTTTCTAACACTTCCTATCTAACAAGATCGGTAGGCGGTGGCTGGGGCAATTTTTTTCTTTCAAATTATAAATCTGTAGGTTCTGTGGGTTGGAGACTAATCAAACCTATAGCATTAGGGTTTATAACTAAAAAAGCAACATCGATGCTCTTTTCAAAGAAAAAGAAAAGATAGGTGTTATTGTTTTTGCTTCAAAAGATCAATTAAAAGATAATATTTAGCCCGCATCATTCAAACACATGTACATATATATGTACAAATGTAATGAATAATGCGGGCTGAATTTATAATATTATGTTGTAGAACGGTGAACAGTGTTTACACCGTCAACTTTTGCTATCACAGCACATAGGTTTTGCACATCTTTTCCACTGTGCAGGCTCACCTCAATTTCCCCTTCAAATATTCCATCTTTCGAAGATATATTCATTCCCAGAATACTTACTGGAGAATCTTCAGAAATTTTTGCGATAATTCTATTCAATATTCCTTTTCTATCTATACCAGTGAAAGAAACAGACGATTTGAAATTATATTGCTTATAATCTCCCCAAGCAACCTCTATAATTCTATCACCATAATTCGACTTTAGCTTAAGCCCTATCTGACATGAGCTTTTATGCACCTCTACATTTTCTTTTTCATTAATATATCCAAACACATCATCGCCAGGCAAAGAGTTACAACATGTGGGCAAAATAAAGTTTTTACCTTTATTGGTTTCTACTAAATTAAACTTTGCTTTTCTATCAATCTTTTTTGTTTCAGTTGAAGCTTCTTGCACTCCACTTTCAGCCCCAACTTGCATAGGCTTACCTTTTGAAGATCCGTCAGATGATTTGCGCATAGCATTATATGCTTGTTTCATATAACGCAACAATAAATTATCAGACTGAACACCCTTTTTATTCTTATAAAACTCAGCATAATCATGAGGCAAATCAATATCATTGTTCCCAATTCGATAAAAAAGATCTTCCTTCTTATCAATATCATAGTAATGCAAAATTCTATCGAGCATACTTCTTTCCAAAGGCTCTTCAACAAACAACTTATCCAACTTCAACTTACC
>CAZUHZ010000032.1:0-1146 GCA_964620895.1 uncultured Dysgonomonadaceae bacterium
GATTGACGATTAAAGTATCTTTTTAGTTTTGACACATAGGTGGTTATAAAGAACCACCAAGCCAATGCCCCTAGTCCGATTGAGGCTAACCCAACTGCAAAAGAGAGCCAGCTTGTGTCGAGTGGGCTATAATTGAAGTGCGCAAACAGTGAGATGAAGAGAAATATAATGGCTACATTAGAAAAAGTGAGAAAGAAGGCGGTTATAAAATCATGGTTGTAGCGCGTTTCGGGTCCACTTGTAGCTGGTTTAAGTATTTTGAGAGGATTGGTAGAGAATGTGGCAATGCCAAACAATATAATTACAAGGCTACCGATAAACTGTAGCAACCGCTCGTTTGTTTTCAACAAATCGTCCACAATGCCCATCCCTATAAGTGTTATAGAAGCATATATTAAATCGGAAACCATTGCCCCTAGTCCCGTTACAAATCCATGTAGCCGGCCTCTGTTGAGTGTGCGCTGTACGCACAGTATGCCTATTGGGCCCATGGGTGCAGACACAATTATTCCAATGAAAATTCCTTTGTATATTGTTTCAATCATTTGTTGAGTCTATTCTTCTTTTTACAACCTAGTGTTAGGCAACTCTTAATAAGAAAGATACAACTTTTGTATGATTCTCTCACTCTTGTTTTATTTTTAAGTCTTTTATTCCTGAAACCCTAACTAGAAAGAGGGTTCATAATGTGCAAAGATACATTCAATAATTAAAACACACAAAAAGCATCTAAAATTAGATGAGAATCATCTCTTTTCATTAACTTTGTCGTTCATAGTTTTAGGGTTATATGCTTGCGTTTCTGCATATCTCTATTTCATTTTTAATAATAAACTTGTAGGCAATGATTTCTTTTTTCAAAACTCCTTCACAAAACATTATTGCGGTTCAATCTAGCTCCGCACTTTCTCAAGAAGAGATAAAAAAGTTGAACTGGCTTTTTGGCAATGCCGAAATGCTTGATGCAACTCAAATAAACGAGCATTTTGTGGGTCCTCGTTGCGAACTGATAACACCCTGGAGTACTACTGCTGTAGAGATTACTCAAAACATGGGTGTAGAGGGTATTCTTAGAATAGAAGAGTATTTTCCAACCGATCCATCTGAAGAGCACGATCCAATGCTTCAGCGAGTTTACGACCAGCT
>CAZUHZ010000032.1:1246-15754 GCA_964620895.1 uncultured Dysgonomonadaceae bacterium
TTTGCTCCATTGAGTGGCGATAAGGCTGACTATTTTGCTACAAAAGAGATTGATAGTGTGCTTTCGCTTAAAGCTGAGACTCACAACTTTCCAACAACTGTAGAACCTTTCTACGGCGCATCAACCGGAACGGGTGGAGAAATTCGTGATCGCTTGGCGGGAGGAAAAGCTTCGTTGCCATTGGCAGGAACTGCTGTTTATATGACCTCTTATCCAAGATTGGAAAGTGGAAGACCTTGGGAAGAAGCTATCAACCCTAGGAAATGGTTGTATCAAACTCCCGAACAGATATTGATAAAAGCCTCTAACGGTGCGTCCGATTTTGCTAATAAATTTGGACAACCTCTTATTTGTGGTTCATTGCTCACATTTGAGCATGCAGAGAATGAGAAGAAGTTTGGCTACGACAAAGTGATTATGCTTGCTGGAGGTATTGGCTATGGCAACAAACATGATGCTCTGAAAGGCATCCCCGAGCCAGGAGAGAAAGTTGTGGTGATGGGTGGCGATAACTATCGCATTGGTATGGGTGGCGGTGCAGTTTCATCGGTCAATACTGGTGAGTTTTCATCGGGCATTGAACTTAATGCTGTGCAACGTGCCAACCCTGAAATGCAAAAACGAGTTGCCAATGTAATTCGCACATTATCCGAATCGAACGATAATCCAATTGTATCTATTCACGACCATGGAGCAGGTGGACACTTAAACTGCCTCTCGGAATTGGTGGAGGCAACTGGTGGCAAGATCGATTTGTCGAAACTTCCAGTTGGTGATAAAACGCTCAGTGCAAAAGAGATTATTGGCAATGAGAGCCAAGAGCGCATGGGCTTGTTGGTGAAGGAAGAAGATGTAGAGAGAATAGAAAAAATAGCTCAGCGCGAGCGTGCTCCGTTTTATGTGGTTGGCGAAACTACCGATGACATGAAATTTACTTTCGAACAACCCAATGGCGAATGCCCTATCGATATGGATTTGGAAGATTTCTTTGGTAAGGTTCCTGCTACTGTAATGATAGATAGCACTGTGATAGAGTCTTACGATGCTCCGCAGTACGATGCCAACGAACTAGAAACTTATCTGAGAAATGTGCTAAAACTAGAAGCAGTTGCTTGTAAAGATTGGTTGATCAACAAAGCCGACCGCTCTGTGAGTGGTAAAGTTGCTCGTCAACAAACGCAAGGCGAAATTCAATTGCCTTTGAGTGATATGGGTGCTATGGCATTGGATTATCGTGGATTTGCTGGAATGGCAACATCAATAGGACATGCGCCACAAGTGGCGTTGATTGATCCTGCAGCGGGCTCTGTAGTTTCTATTGCTGAGGCGCTTACAAACATTGTGTTTGCTCCATTGACCGATGGGCTGAAGAGTGTATCGTTGAGTGCCAACTGGATGTGGCCCTGCCGCAATCCAGGAGAGGATGCTCGACTTTACTCTGCTGTACAAGCATGTTCCGATTTTGCTTGTAGTTTAGGAATCAACATTCCTACTGGAAAAGACTCACTCTCGATGACACAACAATACGAAGACGAAAAAGTATTGTCGCCTGGCACAGTAATTATTTCTGCTGCTGCTGAGGTGAAGAATATTCGTCGCATTGTGTCTCCTGTATTAGCTTATATAAAAGGAACATACCTATACTACATCGATTTTTCGTTCGACGCTTTCAAATTGGGTGGTTCTGCTTTTGCTCAAACATTGAGTGTTGTTGGCGATGAAGCCCCCACAGTGAAAGACGCAGAGTATTTCAAGAATGCATTTGCTGCAGTTCAAGAATTGGTCAATCGTGGTTTGATTATTGCGGGTCATGACGTTTCTGCTGGAGGTATGATTACTGCCATGTTAGAGATGTGTTTTGCAAACACAAAAGGAGGTTTAGAGGCTCGATTAGACAAAATACGTCACTCCGATCTTATAAAGATACTATTCTCAGAAAATCCTGGCGTGTTGATACAAGTAAAACATCACCACTTGGTAGAAAAGATATTAGACGATTATGGTGTTGGTCACGCTATTGTTGCTCGCCCTATCGAAGAACGTAAGTTCATAATTGAGAAAGACGCGTTTAGACAAGAGTTTGATGTGGATCAATTGCGCGATGTGTGGTACGAAACATCTTATTTGATGGATCAGAAGCAGAGTGGGGAGGAAGCTGCAAAAGAGCGTTTTGATAACTATAAAGATCAACCATTGAAGTTTGAGTTTGATGCTGCCTTTACAGGCAGGTTGAAAGATATGGAGTTGAATCCCGACCGTACAGAAGCATCGGGTGTTAAAGCTGGTATTGTGCGTGAGAAAGGCACAAATGGCGAACGCGAAATGGCTTATGCTCTGCACCTTGCAGGTTTTGACGTGAAAGATATTCACATGACAGACCTCACTTCGGGACGCGAAACATTGGACGATGTGAAAATGTTGGTTTTCTGTGGAGGCTTCTCCAACTCAGATGTCTTTGGCTCTGCCAAAGGATGGGCGGGCGGATTCTTGTATAACGAGAAAGCTAAAACATCATTAAAAAACTTCTTTGCGCGCGAAGATACATTGAGCTTGGGAGTTTGCAACGGTTGTCAATTGATGATGGAGCTAGGATTAGTATTCCCCGAAATGGGCGACAGCCATCCAAAGATGCATCACAACAAGTCTGGTAAGTTTGAATCTACTTTTGTTAGTGTTGAGATACCCGAAAATAATTCGGTGATGCTAAAATCATTGAAAGGAACAACCTTGGGTGTTTGGGCTGCTCACGGTGAGGGACGTTTTGTGTTGCCTGAGGCGGAGTCTGAATATGGTGTGTCTGCTAAATATATTTATGGTGCGTATCCTGCCAATCCAAATGGATCGGACTACAATGCAGCAGCACTATGTTCTAAGGATGGTCGTCATTTGGTGATGATGCCACATTTAGAAAGAAGCATATTCCCTTGGCAGAATGCCCATTATCCTTTCATGCATCGCAAAAACGATGTAACTCCTTGGATGGAAGCATTTATCAATGCTAAAGAGTGGTTGAAGAAACAAGGGTAATAAACATGTAAAATTAAAAATATACTCCCCGTTCTTACTTCGGTACGAATGGGGATTAAATTATTATGAAAGAGGTAATATTCGAACATGAAATGAAGGTGCGTGACTACGAGTGCGATGCTCAAGGTCATGTAAACAATGCCAACTATCAGCACTACTTTGAGGCGACTCGCCACGAGTTTTTAGAGCAAGTAGGGCTCAACTTCTTTGAGCTACACCAACAAGGTGTTGATGCTGTGGTGGCACGTGTTGAAATAAGATACAAACAGCCGTTGATTGGTATGGATAGGTTTAAATGTACCGTTGCTCTTAATAAGAGAGGGCTTATCTATGAATTTCATCAAAAGATTATCCGCTTGTCGGATAATAAACTGTGTGCAAAAGGTAAGATAGATGTAGTGTGTTTGATTGACGGCGTGTTGTCGCAACCCACTATCTTTGATGAGGCATTTAAGGAATATATAAGTTGAGAATCATTTGTATATTTGCCCTTTTGTTGCATCGACTAAATATTTAAGACCATGTCAACGTTTGTTACTGATAAAACTCTATATCAAATTGCTTTAACGCATATTACAGGTGTGGGTGTTTCGCTTGCACGTAACTTGATGCAAATTGTGGGCGACGAAGAGCAGATATTTAAAGAACCAGCCCGCAATCTTGAAAAGATTCAAGGTATCTCGCATAGATTGATTAATGAAATTCAAAGCAAAGAAGTGCTCAGCAAAGCAGAGCAGGAGTTGGCATTTGTAACCAAAAACAATTTAGAACTATTGTTCTTCACATCTCCTGAATATCCCAGTAGGCTTACACATTGTGTTGACGCACCTATCTTGCTCTATGTGAAAGGAAACAGCAACTTGAATTATAAGAAGGTTGTTAGTATTGTGGGTACGCGCAATGCTACACCACAAGGGTATGAGGCTTGCAATCAGTTTGTGAAAGACCTTTCCACCAAGTTCTCAGATATAATAGTAGTAAGTGGTTTGGCTTATGGTATTGATATTTGCGCCCACAGGGCAGCATTAGAAAATGGCGTGCCTACCGCCGCTGTGTTGGCTCATGGGTTGGATAGAATATACCCTGCTCTTCATCGTAAAACTGCTATTGATATGCTAGATGCGGGAGCATTGGTTACAGAGTTTCCGAGTGGAACAACTCCCGAACGATTCAATTTTGTGCGCCGCAACCGAATTGTTGCTGGATTGGCAGATGCTGTTGTTGTGATGGAGTCGTCAAGCAAAGGCGGCTCGCTTATTACTGCAGATATTGCCAACTCATACTATCGTGAAGTATTTGCACTGCCTGGCAGGGTTACCGATGGCGCATCGATTGGCTGTAATAAACTTATTGCTTCCAACCAAGCTATATTGATGCAAGACATCAAAGGGTTTACAGACCATATGGGCTGGAACGATTCGAAGAAACTACAACCTAAACAAAAAGAGCTTTTCTTACAATTGACTGAAACCGAAGAACGAGTATTTAATGCACTCAACGGTGTAGAGCCAATTCATGTAAATATGCTAGCTATTGAGCTAGACACTCCTGTGTCAGAGCTCTTTTTCACACTCTTTGAATTGGAGATGAAAAATGTTGTGAAGCCTTTGCCAGGTGGGATGTATAAATTGTTGTAAGTTGTAACAATAACTGCAATTTAGATTGCACTTATTAAGCAAAAACCACCTTTGTGAGTTAAAACTCAAATCTTACGCCTACAAAACGGCAATCATGACATGAAAACCAAATCCACCGTGTATGATTTTGCAATCATAACATATAATTCAAATCCACTGTATAGGAATCCGCAACTAGGGCACAAAACTCAAATCTTCCACCGTTAGTTATTGGTAAATGAGATGAAAATCGAATCTGCGCTCGAGGAAACCAAAAATATGACATAATCTTCAAATCCACCGCCGTGGAAATGAAAATAATGACATAAGAGTAGAATCTTCGACAAACGAAAGGAAAACCAAGAGATGAATGCCATTTCTACGATAAACTCTGCCAAAGTCCCCTCAGGGAATTTAGGGGCGGAAATAAATGAGATTGACTTTTCAGAGTGGACTCATAAAACTAAAAGCGTGAACAAGTAAAATTATAAAGGAACTGTTTGCAATAACTTATTAATATCTGCTTTTTTTGATATCTTTGTTAAATGAATTTTGAGACTGTTTTTAATACAAGATGTATTTCTTGTTTTATTTAACAATAAAGACTTTAATATCTTGTTTCAAAAGTTTATATTGTGATTAAAATATACAAACATGAAGTTTTCGTACGGTGATAATTATTATATAAGAAGAGAGGACTATGTAACGGGTTACAAAGCCAACAACAGACTCTCTATATACACCACTATAGCAGTGCTATATGCTGTTGTTGAATGGCAAGTAAGAATCAGAAATCCAGAGAGTGAATGGGTTTTATATACTGGAATAGCTATAACAGGAGCTTTGTCTATACTCCTTTCGGTGTTGTTTACTCGAAAGCTAATGCGTGCTAATGTATTTGATATAGGGATACTTGTGGTAGCAATATTTTGTATATTCCTGTTGATTAACAACTTGTTGATATTTTTTGCCTAGAACAAACAAGATGCAACAGTCTTTTACTATGGTTGCTACCGAAATTACTTTTTATCTAAAATACTTTCCGTAAAATGGATTGATCTTCCTATAAATAAATGCATGTGAAAACACAGATATTAAGATAAGCACTGCACCCACCAATGCTACAATGGCTATTGATTCGTTACTGCCTTGATGACGCACATAAATAGCATATAATGCCCATATACCCACTAGCCCAAATTCGCGCATACCGCGTGTATATATCAATGTTATATTAAGCAGTGTTGCAATTATTATCATCATTATTGTCCAATTTGCAGGTGATAAAGGACCTCCATCCCAACCAAGCTTAGACAGATAAGCTGCAATATTGGCAATGGTTGCTACAGCAATCCATCCTATAAAAATAGAGATAGGCCACCATCCAAACATTATTGTTTTTGCGGGTGCACGCCATCGTTCCATATTGGTGTTTATCACAACTTTTATAAGTGAGAAGAGTATCAATAGCATAACTAGTACTGATACTAATGTGTAATCGTATAACCACACCATAACCCACAGTCCTGTGCCTACTGTTGCCAATGCAAACCAGAGCCCAGATTGATTGATAAAATCGAATGTTCTTTTGCGTATAACTGTACAATATAGCTGATATCCCGCAAATATGATTAGGGCTAAAAATATAATACCCCAAATGGCGAATGCATAGCCAGCTGGAGTAAATAGGTTGTTGTATTCATCGCTCATATCGCTCACCCTATTGCCATGTATGGTGTAGAGTTGCGAGTAGTAGTTAATGCCAATAGTAAACAATACCGCCAGCATATTAAGAACAGAGAGTCTTTGTTGCTTTTTTAAAGTTGCCATGGAGTATAAAGTTTAAGTTATATAGCCCGCATTATTCATCACTCTTTATACAATACATATATTAACACGTAGTAATCAATGATATACAGGCTTGTTTAATTTTAATATCGACACCCATTTTTGGGTAATGTTCATTTTTATCTTTACGCATCTTCTGTGTTGCAAACTCCTTGAAATAGTGGACTATGTCGGCGGAGTTCAACGCCTTGCATCTGCACAAAGCTAAAAACGTGAATAATACGGGATAGTTCTTAAACGGTTTTTATTGTGTAAAGGTTTTTGTATGTGTAGAAAAAAAATCAATAAATTTCTTTTGCTCTATCTACAACCCTCTTTAAAGCTATTTTTCCAGAAAACAAGATGTTTTCAATGCGCATATTCTTTTTAATGTCGGCGTGTGAATAGTTTTCATACAATTGCCCAACCGCAGTTTGTAGAAACTCTTCGGAAAGCATCTCCATATTGTCGAATGCAAGGATTACTTTTTTGCTTTGGAAAAAAGCTTTTATGATAAGGTCATAAACTTTTTGACCATCTTCGGCATCAATGCCTTCAAATTTGTCCAAAACAGTTGCTACATGAATGGTTGTATCTTTCATAACCTTGAATTTATAGTTTACATCAACTTACATTTGCTCAAAGATACATTAAATTGTGTTTGGTTGTGTAGATAAAGGGATGAAAAATTGATGTTGAATGTGATGAGAGGTAATAAGGCTCACTTTACTTTAAAGCTATACGTCAATCCAATCCTTACCCCTGTCTCCATCATTCGCAAAGGATAGTTCTCTGTTGATAAAGTAATTAAAGCATGCATTTTTGTATAAGGATTTACAAACAAGCCTAGACCATTGTTGAACTCATATTGTGCGCCAACTCCTACTATAGCACCTACACCCGAGGCTATTGGACTAGAAATATTTGCATCAAAGCCCAAAAGTAAACCTCCATTTGCAAAGAAGTAATTTAGGAAGTTGGCTCTAATTGTGATGGGTATATTTATGAGAGAGAAATCGATGTCGTATGGCGAGTTATCCATGTAGGGTGGACGATTGGGGTTAAGAGTAACAGTATGTTTTGCATACTCTATGCCCGTCTCTATGTTTAACCAACTGTTGAGTGGATGCATATAATTGATCCCAAGCGTGTAGAAGCTTTTGCTATCATAGCTTGCAGCTCCTTCCAAACTGGTAAAAAGTATTGGTTCGTTCTCGCCAAATGATAAGAAGGTAATACCAACTCTCTGATTGTTAGCACTCTTTTGAGCAATTGAAAGATGGCAGTATAATAAAAACAAGGACAGAATGATAAAGGACTTTGTTTTCATAACCAATGTTTAATGTTGCTTTACTATGCATTAATTGAGTGCCCAAATGTAGATAATCTTTTTGTATGCGGTATAAAAATCACAAACAAAAGAGCGTAGCGCACTATATTTATGCTATGCTTTTATCACTGCCATTGGTGTCAACTCTACCTGAACATCTACTAAGTCTTTTTGTAGTGCCATCACCTCTTGTATATCTTTGTACGAGCTTGGTGCTTCGTCCAAATCTCTTTTATGACGTAGAGCATGTAGTATGCCCAGTTTGTTCATTCTAGCTACTTCGTCTTTTAAATTCAATTTTCTACGTGCCGCATTTCTACTCATAGTTCTTCCAGCACCATGAGAGCAAGAGTTGAAAGAGAGTGGATTGCCTTTACCTTTCACCAAAAACGAACTTGTGCCTTGCGATCCTGGTATCATTCCCCATTCTCCTTTTTCTGCTCTAGTAGCCCCTTTGCGATGTACAATGAGATTAGTGTCGAAATGGTTTTCCCAAGCTGCAAAGTTGTGAGGTTTGTTGATAAAGTTGGAGAACTCCACATTGGGAAGCACTTCTGTGAAAGCCTCTTTTATTCTCTCCATCATTAGTTTTCTGCTTTGCAATGCAAATGCAATGCAGTAGTTCATTTCATCGAAGTAGTTTTCATAACCTTCTGTGCCACGCACAAAGTAGGAGAGGTCTTTCGGAGTGCTGCTGTCATTATGCTTTGCTCTCTCTTCTACTGCTTTTTTGTGGTAGTAGTTGGCAACAGTTAAGCCTATATTTCTAGAACCAGAGTGTACCATTATCCACACATAACCATCAGTGCCTTTTTGTATCTCTATAAAATGGTTACCTCCGCCCAATGTACCTATTTGCTTGATTGCACTATCGTACTCTTGATTTACTATCTTTAAATCTTTATCTCTTGGAGGCATCCAGCTTTCATCTTGTCTCTTTTTGTGATGCTTAAACCCAACAGGAATAGTCTGGCGGATAATAGCCATAATGTTTTTCAAATCATGCTTTTCAACATGTTTATAGTTTGTTCTTAGCGAACACATACCGCAACCAATATCTACACCCACAGCATTGGGGATGATAGAGTCTTTGGTAGCCATCACTCCACCAATGGGCATACCATATCCTTGATGCGCATCGGGCATAATGGCTATGTGTCTAAAGGCAATACTAAGGTTTGCCAAGTCTTTGGCTTGTTGCAGTGCTCCTGGCTCTAATTCTTTGAGCCACAGTTTTATTGGGATTCGTTCTGTTTCAATTTTCTGTATCATGGTAGCTAATATACGAAATTTTTTGTTGATAAAGGTACTATAAAGATATAAAAAAGAATAGAGTAGCGTGTCATTGTATAGTTTTTTTTAAGGCTTGCTGTTTAGTTCTACTTTTATTTTTTTTTGAATTAAAGTGACAATGCGAAAAAATGGAACAAGAAGAGTAGAGTGATTTCTCATAATATATCGGTTTATTTGTGTAGTTTTGTTTTCTATTATAACACTTAGTGTAATATGAGTTCAATGTGAGCAATGGAAAAGTGTAACATTGTGAAAGAATAAATATCAGCAGGAAAGATATAATTTATAAAACAAGTATGATTCAGAACAGTACTTTTACATTTTTAGATAAATTGAGAGAGAACAACTCCTCAGAATGGTTCAAAGCAAATGAAACAGAGTATCGTGAAGCGAGAGCAGATGTAATCTCGTTTGTATCGGAAATAATATTGGGGTTATCGATGATAGACACGAGTATTCAATCGCAATATTTGGTGCCTCACAAATGTATCAAGCGAATTAATAGAGATATTCGTTTCTCATTGAATAAAACACCCTACAAAACACACTTCTTTGTATTGTTTAATCCTGGTGGATATAAATCGGAAGCTGCAAGTTACTATTTGCAGATAGAACCGAATGGTTCTTTTGTGGGTGGCGGTGTGTATATGCCTCCGACTGCTGTGCTCAATAAATTTAGAAAAGAAATTGAATATAATCTTGCTGAGTGGGAGGACATTATCAATGCGCCATCCTTCTTAAAAATGTTCCCAAAAGGAGTTGAAGCTTCATCTTTTTTGAAAACTGTTCCTAGAGGGTTCGACATAGAAAGCAAAGCAATTGAATATCTCCGCATGAAGGGATTCCACACGATTCGAAATTTAAGCAATGGTGAGTTAACTTCTTCTGATGCAGTATCATTGGTGTTAGATTCATACAAAGAGGTGCAGCCAATGGTTCAGTTTTTGAATGCGGCTATGTAGTTCCTTTTTTCTATCTACTTTGTTTGTTAGTTGCTATGATAAAAGTGAACATACTCAAAACTGGGTATAAAAATCAACAAGTTGCTGATTAATAGATAATGTTGCGCTTGTTAACAATAATGGGATGAATAATGCGGGTTAAAGCTAAAGGGGAAGAGTAGGTGTTGCAGAAATTTAAGAATAAGCAAAATAAAAAATGAGCGAACTAATTCAATTTAGTCCGCTCATTTTCATTTGAGTTGTTTACACCGCTACGTTTTTTGCGGTTTATATTGGGAGTTGGCTACATTTTATCAGCAACTTGTGTATCGTTAGCTTTCCAAACCTTGTATTTAAGCTCCACTCCTTTTGGCACAAAAACCACTACAGGCAGTTGGCTGTTGTATCTTCCAAAGTGACCATTAGCAGCAATAAATTTTTCTGTTAACTCATTGTCAGGACATGCCATACGTGTAGATGCAATATCGCCATTTGAATTAAAATTTAAATATTCATATCCCATACCTTCTACAACTTTGGGTTCAAACTCTCCCATCAACCAATGTGTATTACAGTCAACCTCTTTCATAACTCCTGGAATTACTTCAAGGCGCAATGTTTCTTCGTTGTCTTGTGAGGGTAAATACACAACATATCTGTCATAACCCTCCATTGTTT
Organism: uncultured Dysgonomonadaceae bacterium; assembly: GCA_964620895.1. Classification (GTDB taxonomy): domain Bacteria; phylum Bacteroidota; class Bacteroidia; order Bacteroidales; family Dysgonomonadaceae; genus UBA2632. The sequence continues at coordinate 11,959 of CAZUHZ010000032.1, forward strand.
CTGGAAAAGACTTTAGCTGTTTAGCTGCATCACTATTCATATCGCCATTAGGTGTTTGTTCAGCTCTGCTTTCACTATCCACTCCCCATGTTGTATAGCGCACTTCATAACCTTCGGGTGTATATACAGGAGTTGTCAGTTGGCTATTATACGAAATGAAATGATTTTGCCCGGATATAAACTTCTCTGTTTTTGTGTCGTCAGGACAAGCCATCATAGTTGATGCAACATTACCATTGGTTTCAAAAATATAGTATTCGTAGCCATATCCCTCTAATGTTTTTTCCACAAACTCTCCTTCTAGGCTGTGATGATTACAATCAACTTCCATCACTGTGCCCACCTTTAGTTGAACTTTTAGGTTAGCCTCATCATCACCTTTGTCGCCTACTACAACAGCATGCGGTATCATTCCCTCAATTGAAGGGTAAACTGCATCACCATTTACTTTGTAAACTGTTTCTGCCGACTCCTTGTTTTTAGTATTCGTGCAAGCAGCTATAAAAAGCAATGCTGATGCAACCATTAAAATTCTAAATGTAAGTTTTTTCATAAATAATATAGTTGTAATTAATTTGTTAACTCTCTAATTAACATTTTAGGAGGGCTTATTGTTTTGTATTCCACATTCAAATTTAACTTTTAGACTTGCTCTTCTCTATTTTAGTTTATTCGTTTCATGCTAATTATCTATATTTGTAGTTGTGAAAAGAAAGATTCTACATATTGATATGGATGCATTTTATGCATCAATTGAGCAGCGAGATAACCCCGAATATAGAGGAAAACCGTTGGCAGTAGGACATGGTGCAGAGCGCGGAGTTGTTGCAGCAGCTAGTTATGAGGCACGCAAGTATGGCGTTTACTCAGCTATGCCTTCTGTTGTTGCTTCACGTAAATGTCCTCATCTTATATTTGCCAAGCCTCGTTTCCAAGTGTATCGGTCCGTATCGCAACAGGTACGAGATATTTTCCTAGAATATACTGATAAGGTAGAACCTCTTTCACTTGATGAAGCTTTTTTGGATGTCACTACTAATAAAAAGAATATGCGTTCTGCTACTCATATTGCTAAAGAGATAAAGCATAAAATTCAAGCACAGACTGGTCTGACTGCTTCTGCAGGGGTGTCTTACAATAAGTTTTTAGCAAAAATTGCATCTGATTACAATAAACCAAATGGGATGTATGTGATTACTCCACAAAAAGGTGAAGCCTTTGTAGGGCAACTAAATATAAAGGATTTTTTTGGTGTAGGACCCGCAACAGCGAGAAAAATGAATGAGTTGGGGATTTTCAATGGAGCTGATTTGAAAAAATGGAGCGAAATGGATTTGGCGCATCATTTTGGCAAAGCTGGTTTGTCTTATTATCAATATGCGAGAGCGTTGGATGATAGAGAGGTTCAATCTGAACGAATACGCAAATCCTTAGGAGCAGAAGAGACTTTTCTGGAAGACCTTTCAGAACTGAGCACTATTGAGCAGGAGTTAGACAAAATAGCTCAGGAAGTATCTAGAAGGACAAATAAAATTGATTTCAGAGCCAAAACTTTGACCTTAAAGGTAAAGTATGCCGACTTTACTATTATCACACGTAGTGTAACGCTCAACCATTACATTACATCATCTCAGGAGATGTTGCGTTTAGCAATGGAGTTGATGGCTCGTGTAGAAGATATTGCAACCAAAAAGGTGCGATTACTAGGATTAACGCTCAAAAATCCGGAAACTGAAGAACTTGATTGCACTGGTATGCCAATTCAGTTGAAGATAGACTTTAATAATCCAGTGACTCCTTATATAGAATAAAAAGCTGTGATTGATGATTAAACAGTTTTTATAAACTGTTCGGGATGTTTTGCTTCAATGTGATTGTATTTCGATCTAATAATTGCTATATCTCCATCTGTATCTCCAGTGGGGTGAAAAGTATCTAGAAATGAAACTGTTTTTGTGCCATAATCTAAAGCTACCAACACAATCGGAACATTTGCTTTGTAAGCAATATAGTAAAACCCTTTTTTCCATTTACGAGTACGCTTGCGCGTACCCTCGGGGGTGATAGCTAATTGGAATTTATCTCTTTTTTCAAACTCTACTGCTAACTTATCAGTAATAGATGTTCTTCTGTCTCTATCAACTGGTATGCCACCAATGCTGTTGAAGAGGTGGTTGAATGGGAAGAAGAACCAATCTTTCTTGATTAGAAAGTTAGCGGTTCGTCCGATAGCAGTGTAGGCAAGTTTACCTATTATGAAATCCATATTACTGGTGTGAGGGGCTACAGCTATAACACACTTCGATTCTTCGGGTAGCACTTCACCTATTTTCCAGCCCATTAGTTTGAGTATAAATTTACTTAATCCTTTTTTCATTGGGTAATATAATTGTTGTTTGTCTTTATATGACGTTTTGTCTGTACTTAAACAAGTGTAATAGTGATATGTTTCTTTTATTTGATGATTGTTCGTGGTCCCTTATTCATTTTCATTCATCTCCTCCAATTCAAGAAGAGCTTTCTCCCAATTGTTCATAGTGTCTGTTATGCGTTGTTGCATCTCTTGGTGCGATTGATATAATGTAGGGTCGGCAGCACCTTCGGGTGTAGATAGTTTTGTTTCTATTTGCTCTGTCTTTAATTCCAATTGATGAATTTCTTTTTCTAAATCTTCCACTTTCCTTTCTAATCGACGAATGACTCGATTTTGCTCTTTTTGTTCTTCGTAAGAGAGCTTGTTTTCTGAGACAAGTTTCTTGCTGTGTTCCTCAGTGCTTGTTGCATGGTTGGTAGAGAGCTCCAATTGTTGCAGACTCTCCATGTTTTTCTTTTCAAGAAAATCATAAATGCCCCCCATGTGTTCTACTACTTTTCCACCACCAAACTCATACACTTTAGTTACCAATCCTTCAAGGAAGTCACGGTCGTGAGAAACAATTATTGCAGTGCCGTCAAAATCTAGGATGGCTTGTTTAAGCACGTCTTTTGATGCCATGTCAAGGTGATTGGTAGGCTCATCAAGAATGAGTAGGTTTACGGGTTCTAATAGCAAACGAATCATAGCTAATCTGCTCTTTTCTCCACCCGATAATACCCTCACCGATTTATCGGAAGCTTCTCCTCCAAACATAAATGCACCCAATATAGCACGTATCTGTGTGCGAATATCACCCGTAGCAACATAGTCCACTGTTTCAAATACTGTCATGTTTTCGTCAAGAAGTTGTGCTTGATTTTGAGCAAAGTATCCAATCTTTACGTTATGTCCGAGTTTGAGTTTCCCATCGTAATCAATTTCATTCATAATGCACTTGACTAAAGTAGATTTACCCTCACCGTTTTTGCCAACAAAAGCTAGTTTTTCTCCACGATTGATGGTGAACGAAACATCAGAAAAGACAGTATAGTTTCCATATGTTTTGCCAACATTTTCCATTACTACAGGATAGGAGCCCGAGCGTGGTGCTGGGGGAAATTTCAAATTCAACTGCGAGGTATCTATATCGTCCACCTCTACACGTTGTAGTTTTGCTAGTTGTTTGATGCGCGATTGTACTTGTATAGACTTGGAGGCTTGATAGCGAAATCTATCTATGAAAGCTTCTGTGTCTTCAATCTGTTTTTGCTGATTTTCATAAGCTCTCATTTGTTGCTCGCGTCGTTCCTGGCGAAGTACTACAAACTCCGAGTAGTTCACCTTGTAATCAAATATTTGCCCGAGTGAAATTTCAATTGTTCTATTAGTTACAGCATCTAGAAATGCCCTGTCGTGCGATACAAGCATAACAGCATTGGC
>CAZUHZ010000033.1:0-13758 GCA_964620895.1 uncultured Dysgonomonadaceae bacterium
TGGTTGAACAGTCGGGCATAGCATATTTAAAAGCTGACTCTTTAATCATGTCAATATAAAATTGTCCCGCCTCTGAAATGCCACCGCCTATAACCACCTTTTGTGGAGCAAAAGTATTGATAAAACCAGCAATACCGTGGCCCAAATAATCAGTATGGTCTTTAAGACATGCAACAGCTTCTGGTTCATTATCTTTGAACTTCTGGATAATGTAACGCCCATCTATTTCATCGACATTCCTTCCAGTTTTATTTGCATATTGCTGAACAAGTGCAGATGTTGAAGCATAAGCTTCCAAACAACCACGCCCACCACAACTACAATCAATTCCATCATGCTGAACAGTCAAGTGACCCAATTCGGCACCTCGATTTTTATAACCACCATACAACTGACCATTTATGACTATTGCCCCGCCGATACCTGTTCCAACAGTAATAAAGATAACATCGGAACAATCTTTTGCTGCACCAAAAGCTACCTCTCCCATACCCATTACATTTGCATCATTATCAACAAAAACAGGCATGTTGAACTTATCTGAATAAATAGTGGCAAGATCAATATTCTCCCAGCGATCAAGATTATCTGCCCCCCCCAATACTACACCGTTATCCACCAGTCCTGGGGTGCCAATACCAATACCTTTCAGTTCTATTCCTTTTTTAGTAGCTTCATCCACTACTTGTTGAATTGAATTTTGAATTGTTTCTAACGTATCTTCACGGGTTGCATTGCCTCCAATTGGGAGTTTTCCATCAAATAATATATCTCCTGTTTGAGAAACTAGTGCATATTTTACGAATGTTCCGCCTAAATCGATGCCGATGGCGTGATCTTTTGTTGTCATAGTTATACTTTTAAATATTAGTGACGATTAATAGTTGTTTAAATAAGGACACTAAGTTATTACAAAAAAACAATAATAAAAATATTAGTTGCTAATAATAAAACTCATAAAAAAACAGGATAAATAATTACCCTGATTTTTTAATAGCTTTATTCTGGAATATAAAGAATTTTATCTGGTAAGGTTGTCTCAATAATCTCTCGACTACTAATACCTACTTCCAACTCTTGACCCATATAATCTTCAAAATAGAGAACACGAAGTTCATGGAAACCTTCATCTAAAGCAACTTTACCTTCTCTACGTCGAGCACTATGCCCCCCATCATTATCTACTACCTCTTGCCCATCAATAAATAATTTGCTACCATCATCGGAGAAGGTATAGAAACGATACACTCCTTTTTTTGGAATCTTTATCATAGTTCGGTAGTCATATCCAAAATGATCTTCCAATCTTGCATTTTCTATAGATATGTTCTCCATAACTCCCTCTTCTACTTTTTCTCCTGATGTAACTTGATCGGTTTTTTTAAAGTTCCCTTCATAGTAAGTATAACTAACGCCCTGCTTGGTTGGATTAACGTTTTTAGCGGGTAGATACTCCATGGTCTCTTCATCAAGAGAACTAAGTTCAGATGGATAATAAAATTTATGTTCGCGTCTTGTAGGTGTACTTATCCAAGTATCAAACTGCGATGTTCCTTCGTAAAGATCAATTACACGACCACCACGTTCTAGAGAGCCATAAGCATCAAAGCCTGATACACGTCCGTATGCCAATGCTATACCATACTCTACACCAATAATATCATTATCGTGATCATGACCAACAAAAACGCCCATCATATCTTTCATATCTATAAAAGAGCCAAATAGGCCTGAGTTTATTCTGGGTGATGAGATGCCACTCTCTAAGAAGTTGCCCAAAGTATTAGGACGGTCAATTATATTATTATACTCAATAAGAGGAATATGCATAAAAGCTAATGATGGAATAGGACTACTGCCATTGTTTTGAGCAAATTGTAAACTTTGATTGCGATACCACTCTATCTGATTAAATTTGACCCAATCATAATAGCCATATTTAATGTTAGACTCTGAATAATCATTAGAATCTAAACAGTAAAGCACTGCTTCAACCTTGTTCTGATTCTTTGAATTATAAACAGGTATTGCGTAATTACCAACCCCTTTTATATCTCTTGGTCCCTTCTCTCCTACAAAATAAGGCGATTGCAAAAGCATGTCGTACAACTCATTTTTGTTTACATTTTCGGGGTCGTGATTACCCATTGTTACAGCAAAAGGAGTCTTAGCATTTTCAAAAAGATCAACAAGAAACATCCAACTCTCCAAAGCTGAATCACCCCCAACAATATCACCCGTCAATATTGCTAAATCGGGCTGCTCTTTATTCAAAACAGCTTTAACAGTAGCAATAGTTTCATCGCTTTTTGCTGTATTTATATTCCAATGCATATCAGTAAACTGAACTATTCTAAATTTACCATCTTTAAAAGAGAGGTGTTTTTGTGCAAAAATCATTGAAGGTGCAAAACCTACCATAATGATTAATAGTGTATATATTTTTTTCATAAAAAGTTTTTTAATGTATTTCAATCTCATCTAATCCTGTTTTACTAAGTTCTCCTGCTCTATAAAATCCTTCTGGTATTTCACCCCAACTAGATATTTCTAAACGAACATATTTAGCTTCACTCTCTGCAAATGATATTGACACAGGGAAACGAGTTCCCTCTGTTGGAGAGAAGTCATACGTAAACTCTTCTGAAGCCTTCTCTTCATATATTTCCCCATCAACCGATGTGTAAATTATAACCTTTCGCGCAGGCCATGTATAGTTTACTGGTCTCCATACAAAAGAGGTTGAAACAGTGCTGATAGTCTCTGGAGCATGTAATGTTACATCAATTTGAACAGCATCGTTACGATACCTTACCCAACGACGTACATTTTTAGCATATCCACGATAACCATCTGTTAGTCCAAAACCTTCATTTACATTTTCCGAAATAGGTTCAGGTGTACTAACATATGTTGTAGCAGTTGCTTTGTTTACTGCAAAACTCTTCTTTGTTATTGTTCCTTGAGCTATACCATCTTTATAGACTACAGCATAAACCGTAGCATCTTTTTCTAATCTTATAGGATTGACATAAAGAGATGATAAAGCTGTAACGATAGAATCGTTAATAGAATAATATATCTTTGTATTGGGACTGAATGTTTTCAATGTTACTTCATAGCTATTTTTTTCAACACTCCATGCTCCAGTTATATTTACATCAAAGAAGTTACGAGAAGCATTTATGCCATAATAATCTAGCCGTTTAAAATCTTCAGCCAATCTATGAGTAAACTCATCAAAATTCTTATTCTCTGGTTGAGTCCACTGCACTTCAGCCATAGCTAATAGCCTTGGGAAAGTCATGTACTCAAAGTAATCAGTTGTTTGAATATATTCGCCCCATATATTTGCTTGCACTCCAATAATATAGGATTGCTCTTCTTCAGTTAGCTCAGCAGGAAGTGGATCATAACCATATACGCTATCTAAAGGCAGAAAACCTTTCATAGCAAGTGGCGCAAATTCAGGGTCTTCTTGATAAAAATCAAAATAACATGTTTCTCCAGGTGACATTATAACATTGTGTTTTTGTTTAGCTGCAATAATTCCGCCCTCTTCTCCTCTCCATGACATTACAGTAGCATTGGGAGCTAAACCTCCCTCAAGAATCTCATCCCAACCAATTATATCACGTCCCTTGCTATTTACAAACTCTTCAATTCTATGGATAAACCAACTTTGCAGTTCATCTTCATCTTTCAAACCCTCTTTTTTAATTAGAGCTTGGCAGTCAGTGCATACTTTCCACGCTTTTTTCGGACACTCATCACCACCAATATGTATATAATGGCTCGGGAAAAGATCTATAACCTCAGAAAGAACATTCTCAAGAAACTCAAAAGTTGTCTCTTTAGGACAATACACTTCATCGAATATATCGAAATAGTCGCGAACCACATAATCTTTTCCAAGCCCACAAGAAAGCCAAGGATATGCTGCCAATGAAGCAGAAGTATGTCCTGGCATCTCTATCTCTGGGATAACTGTAATAAAGCGATCTGAAGCATATTGAACAATCTCTCTAATATCCTCTTGTGTATAAAAACCACTTTGCTCTATACCATCATATCGACGTGGCCAATAGTAATCTGAATGACCTACCTGAGTTTGACTCCGATATGAACCTACCTCTGTTAATTTTGGATACTTCTTTATCTCAATTCTCCAGCCTTGATCATCTGTAAGATGCATATGCAAACGATTAAGCTTATATATAGCCATCAAATCGATAAACTTTAAAACTGTCTCTTTTGGCAAGAAGTTCCTCGCAACATCCATCATAGCTCCACGATATGGAAAACGAGGAGCATCATTTATGCTAACTATCGGTAGCTCAATCATTGTTATATTATGCTCAGCTGATGCATCATGTATCTCTACAGGCATCAGTTGTATCAAAGTTTGAAGACCATAGAAAAAACCTGCTCCAGTATTATTTGACTTCAGTTCTATATTATCAGTAGAAATATCTAAATTATACTCCTCATCCGATATAGAGTTATCAATAGTCAATTTTATCAATGCTTCACTACTATCAACAACCTTTTTAGGCTTAATAGTGGTGTTTTTTAGGACATCTTTAAAATAGTCAAACAGGATTGATGACTGTATTTCTGATGGCATCGATAAAGTTACTTTATCTTGCAATATCAATTTACCTGAACTGGTAGATATTTCGTTTGGCAAAGGAATAAGATTGAACTCATTAGTCAATTTATTACCTCCTTCGTTACAAGAAATAAAAACCAATAGTGTAAAAAGAATACCTATAAAATATTTTCTCATAATGAATTAGAAAGTATCTGGGGATGTTCTTGAGATGTTTTTAAAACTAATTCTCCAAACAAAGTATTTACCCAAGCAAACCAAGAGCGAGTAAAGTTTGAAGCATCATCTGCATGGAATGCTTCATGCATAAACCCTGTATCTCCGTCTGTATCTCTTAGTTGTTTTAAACAAGCTTTTATTTCATCGGGGTTATTTGATGTCAAGGCTTTCATAATGATACTCATTGGCCAAATAAAATCCAACCCAATATGAGGACCGCCGACTCCCTCACCAGCTTTACCTTTAAAAAAATAGGGATTGTTGTCACTCCATATCAAACTCCTTGTTTGCAAATATGTTGGATCATCTAATGAGCAATAGCCAAGGTATGGGATAGATAAAAGACTAGGAATATTAGCATCGTCCATGCAAAGAGAATTCCCAAAGCCATCCACTTCAAAAGCATATACCTTGCCACAAACAGGATGATTGACTATTCCATATTCTTTAATTGCTTTATCAACCTCGTCTGCTAAAACAAGACACTCATTTGCGAATGAATGATTGTTTAAAACAGTCTTTTCAATTTCAGCTAATTGACGCAACGATACTACTGCAAACATATTGGAGGGGATTAAAAATCCGAATACTGTGGAATCGTCGGATGGACGGAAAGAGGAAACAATCAATCCTACTGGTTTTACAGGTGCTCCCCAGCCATCGTTTATTTGTGAGTCTGTTGGTCTGTCACAGTCACGCGTAAAGCTGTATGGGCCCAAACCATCCTTACGTTGTTGCTCTTTAAAGGTTTGAATAACCAACTTCATCGCTTCGTGCCAATTTTCGTCAAACACAGAAGTATCTCCTGTTATTTTCCAATAATTGTATGACAATCGAATTGGGTAACAAAGAGAGTCTATCTCCCATTTACGCTCATGAAGCTCTTTCGACATTTTTTGTGTGTTGTCAGTCTCCCAATAGCTACCCAATGGTCCATCGTTAAATGCATTGGCATAAGGGTCTATTCTGATACAATCTGCCTGTCTATTAATCAATCCTGCAATCATCTTCTGCAACTTCTCATCCTTATTTATTAACTGAAGATAGGGCCAAACTTGAGCCGACGAATCGCGTAGCCACATTGCCTCAATATCTCCAGTAATTACAAAGGTATCCAGACGCCCATTCTTTACCGAGTGCTTTACAGTTGTGTCTAAAGTGTTGGGAAAACAATTTTCAAACATCCACTTGAGTTTGTTATCCTTAATCTTTATTTTCGTTTGCTCAATGGTGTTTTCTACTGCGGAAGAAACAAAATTTCTTTGTGCTAAAGCAGGACGTTTTGATATATAGCTTTCTCTTTGAAAACTTGGTGATGAGAAAACTGAAGAAGGATTTACTGCACTAGCAGCTAGCGTCAAACCCCCAACCTTCAAAAAATTGCGTCGCGATATATTTTTTTTATTGTAAGTCATTGTTTAGTAATTTTGTTTGCCAGGAGTTACTTTAATTGTCTTTTCTTTTTCACCATAATGAACTAGCAACTCAAATGCAATATTTGAATCAACAGTAATTTCAGGCTCATCATTAACGGACCTTCTCGCTTTTGCTTTTAAGGTTATTAAGCCATCTTCACCAAATGGATAACGTTCGATACCATTCTCCTCAGTAAGGTTCATATCCCAAACAATTTGCTCTTTTGTATAATCACCTCTAATACCAATAACAAACTCAATTAATCCTGCAATAGGAGGGAGTCCTGTCCATCCAACAAAATCTTTTCTAGCCATAAATCCTGGCTCTGCATTTTCTGGAGAATAATACTCCCAAAAAGTGCCTGTGTTTTTATACACTTCGAATATTTGACTGTAGTGATTTAAAGCTATTTCTCTTGCTTGTTTCTTATACCCTCTATTTGCAAGGCCTGTCATAACCATGTAATTTGCTCCTGGCCATATACCTCCTTGCCAATAACGCCCATTTTCTTTGTACTTAGGATTATCTGCTGAAAGAGAAGGAACTCGAAACTTACGGTTAAATGTATCTGGATTATCTAACTCTTTCACTAAACGATCTAGTTGTTCATCTTCCAAAACATCTGTCAACAAAGCCCAATATGCTCCAATTCCTTTTGTTGTAGAAAGCGTACCATCAGCAAACTGGTCATAAAGAAAACCTGATTTATCATCCCATAGATTCTCTTTTATGTATTTTTTGAGCATCACTGCTTCATCTTCAAACTCTTCAATTTCTTGCCAACGTTCAAGGTGAAAACCCATTTCTAACAAAAGATTAGCCATAAATAGTTGTTGTAAATTTGTATCTAACCACACCATATGTCCATGACTATAAATCATATTGTATTCTGGTTCTACACGTGGCATATTGTCCATACCCGTACCCCATCCACTTGACCAATAAGTGCCATTTCTCCATGTGCGATTAAGCTTTAACCATTTGTAATAAGCACACAGTGCAGGAAAAATTTTATGCATACGTTCATTATCTCCAAATTGACGATAATACACCATTTCACTCCATGGCATTATATTGGGACCTGTGCTCACGGGATCATACCTCTCAAATGAATCAGCTCCATCGGCTTGGATCTCTCTACAAATAAACCCATCAGGATGCTGTTTAGCATAAAAATTATCTAACGTACGTTGAAATGGAAAAAACCGATCTCCATAACGTGCAAACATCAACATAAATGCAGAATCCCACATAAATATATTGCCATTATATGCTGTGTCAAGATAGCTAGAAACAAATCCAGAACCTTCTTGTGGAGCACGAATATTGCCAATTGCAATCTCCCATGCTTTCCAATACATTTCAAGTTCTTTTGGATGACCCGTCCAAATAGGAACAGGCAAAATATCTCTGGCTTCTTCAAAACTCTTGGGTTGAATTGTTTGTGCCTTTGCGATACGGTACTCGTTTTCCGCAACAAGAGGTTCTTTTAAATAAGTGTTTTTATAAGGCAAATTGTATTTCTCGTTATTCCCACTATTAGTTTGTGCTTGAATGCTTATAAAGACCAAACAAAAAAGAAATAAAAACAAGAAAGGCTTCGGAATAATATATTTTTTCATCATAACAATCATCTTTTATAAATTAAGTAATTCTTTTATTTTGTCGAAAATAGCTGTATTTTCATAGATGCCGGTAAACTTTTCTGACCCTGGTCCAAATGCATAAACAGGAACCATTACTCCACTATGACCTCCTGTTGAAAATTTACAAACAATTCGTCCTTCTTCTAAATCTCCATCAACTAAAGTAAGTCCTCCAGTTTCGTGATCAGCAGTTACAATTACAAGTGTTTCTCCATCTTGCGCTGCCCACTCATATATTTTACCAATAGTTTGATCAAAATCATGGGTTTCTTGCATCAATAAATCTAAGTCATTAAAATGACCGTAATCGTCAATTTGAGAACCTTCAATCATCATAAAAAAACCATTCGAATTTTGATTTAGTAATTCAATCCCTTTCAATGAGGTACGAGCCAATAAATCGCCTCGAACAGCAGGAAGAGGGGTATCTACACTATCAAAAACAGCAAACACTTTACCATTTTCTATTTCTTCTAACTCATTCCAACTACGAGAAATTTGGAAGCCTTTATTGCTAAGCTCATCAAAGATATTACGCCCGTCTTCACGGTTTTCAAAAAGATTAGCACCTCCCCCAAACACGTAATCGATATTACAATTCACATAATCTGCTATAATTTCAGCCTCATTGTCTCTATCAATATTATTAACACAGAAGGTGGCGGGTGTTGCATCCCACAAACGGCATGTTACAGCTATACCTGTCGATTTACCAGCCTCGGAAGCATAATCAATTATAGATTTAAGGGGGTTCCCGTGGGTATCTACACTCACATAATGATAATTAGTCTTGTGTCCTGTAGCCAAAGCTGTACCGCCTGCACCAGAATCAGTTATCAGTTTATCAGCACAATATGTTTTAGATAAACCTACCGCTTGAGAATTATCCAAGTGTAGCTTACCCCTATTCGCAGTCCATGCTGAATAGACATGCATTAAACTCATTCCGTCTCCTATCATTAGAATAACATTCTTCACATTATTCCCAGTTGGTGGTGTAAGTTTAGCTACTTCATAAGGAGTTTCTAAGATATATGTTTGACCTTCTTCATCACGACCTTGTGCTATTAAAGCATAAGGAAATAATGTCGATAAAAGAACGTAAAATATGCTGTTAAGTATTATTCTTTTCATGTTCTATATATTAAGAAATTATCTCACTTTATTTCTACCCTTGCCATCACAGGTGCATGGTCAGAGAGGAATTCGTCATTTTCTGTTTCTGCTAAAACACCATACGCCTTCACATCAATATCTTTGCTCACAAAAATATAATCAATCAAAGAACGTCTTTCATAAGGAATTCTACCAAAAGCGTGAAAACTCCATGCTGGCCCATATACTACAGGAGATACAGCGCGAGAATCAATTAAATGATTCTCGTTTGAAGTATCGAGAATTTGCTTTATAACTTCTGATTCTGGGTTAGCATTGAAATCTCCCATGAGAATAATGGGTAAACCATCAGCTAAAACGGCTAGTTTGCTTAATATCAAATTTACACTCTCTCGGCGAGCAATCTGTCCAACGTGATCAAAATGAGTGTTCAATGCTAGAAAGTTCTTTCCTGACTTTTCATCTTTTAGTTTAGCCCACGATGCTATTCTTTCACATGCTCCATCCCAACCTTTTGAACCTGCAACATCGGGTGTTTCACTCAACCAAAAATAACCAGCGTCGATAACTGAGAAGCGACTTTTTTTGTAAAAAAGAGCACTGTATTCTCCTTTTTCTTTGCCATCCTCACGTCCAACTCCAATAGACTCATAGCCTGGTAATGATTCTCTTAAATCTTCCATTTGATTATGCAATACTTCTTGTGTGCCAAGAATATCTGCATCATAAAACAATATAGAGTTTGCAACACGCTCTTTTCTATATTTCCAATTATTTAGGCTGTCATCTGGATTATCATATCTGATATTGTAAGTCATGACATTAAACTCTGCTGATGAGTCAACTTGATTTTTAACCTCACCACATGCAATGGCGATAATGGGTAACAAAATTGCTATAAATACTTTTCTCATAATGTGTACTGTTATTTTATTATTTAATGAACAAAGCAGATGACGGTATAGGAACTAACTCATTAGCTGAAGGAACTTCCCAAGCCCAACTTAAGTGTTCTCCTGCATAATCTTCAAAATAATACAAAATATATGGATGAAATCCTTTTTTCAAGGCTATTGTACCTGTTGCTGGAATTGCTGGATGAGACCCATCGTTATCTACAACTTTTGCATCATGAATGTATAAAACGCTCCCATCGTCTGAAATGGTTTGAAATGTATATACTCCGTCTTCAGGAACATTTATTAGACCTGAAAAGATATAACCAAAGTTATCTTCTTGTTTTGCATTATCAATATTAGGTTCAGGCATTATACCTGACTCTAAAACAGGAGTTTTTTCAATATCGGCAACATACTTATAGGCACCCTCATAATATTTATAAGAAGTGCCATTTTCTGAAGCTGTGATATTTAGTGCCGATTTTAATTCGGCTTTTGTAGCTTTAATTGAAAGCGTTCTACTAGGAACATATCCATCTTTAAAACCTTTAGCTTTGATATGTTTAGTTGATTTTAAATTAAAAGCATTTTCATACAGCAAAGAACTTTCGTTAGGCTCACTTCCATCAAGTGTATATCTGATAGTTGCTCCTTCAGTTGCTGTACCTAATGTTACATCTATATCGTCTAAAAAAAGATTCAAATCTTCATCAACATAAGGAATAGAAACTATACTCTCTTTAGAAAACGAATAAGGCGATGCTTCTTGAGTTGTTCCTCTCTCCATGTTGGGTTGAGAAACTAAAGTAAATTCAAGAACTCCGCCCTCCATAATCTGATTAAAGGTAATAAAATTAGTTTCAATTGATTTTCCATTCAATTCTACTTTATCAATATAAACATTCTTTTCTGGATCATTCGCAATCACTTGCAATGTCTTACCATTTTGAAGTTTAATATTTGCCTCCTCAAATAAAGGAGTAGTTAAAGCAAACTCACTGCTACCAGGAGCTACAGAGTAAAACCCTAAACTAGATAAAATATACCACGCTGACAATTGTCCGCAATCTTCATTTCCGCTAATTCCTTCAGGAGTTGCATGATACATTTCATCTAATATCCTTCGAGTCATTTGCTGAGTTTTCCATGGTTGCCCTACATAATTATATAAGTAAGCCATGTGATGGCTAGGCTCATTGCCATGAGCGTATTGTCCAATCAATCCTGTAATATCAACTAAATCGCCATCAACTTCAGATGTAACAGTAAACAATGAGTCTAATGCTTCAATAAAAGCATCTTTTCCGCCAAATTGTTGCGCCATTCCGTTCACATCATGAGGAACAAAAAATCTGTATTGCCAGGCTGTAGCTTCTGTATAATCTCTACCCACTTGAAATGGATTAAAATGAGTTTCCCAATTACCATCTATTCTTTTTCCTCTAAAGAATTTAGTTGCTCCATCAAAAACATTAACATAGTTCTGAGAACGCTCTATATATGTATCATATACATCATCTCTTCCCATCTCTTTGGCCA
Organism: uncultured Dysgonomonadaceae bacterium; assembly: GCA_964620895.1. GTDB lineage: Bacteria > Bacteroidota > Bacteroidia > Bacteroidales > Dysgonomonadaceae > UBA2632. The sequence goes on from CAZUHZ010000033.1 coordinate 11,448, forward strand.
TTTGAGCAATTGCCCAATCATCATAAGCAAACTCTAACAGACACGACACTGACTCCTTCTTAATATTAGATGGAATAAAACCATTCTCTATATAATAGTCTGCTCCCTTTTTATTTTTTTCAGATGAGACTATCATTGCATCTAAAGCTTTATCAGCATCAAATCCTCTAATTTCATTAAGATAAGCATCGGCTATCACTGATACAGAGTGGTATCCTATCATTGTGCCTGTCTCGCCAGCTGACAATGGCCATATCGGAAGCTCTCCTGTTGTTTCGTACATATCTAAAAATGATAGTATCATATCATTTACCAATGTTTCGTCAATTAAGGTCATCAATGGGTTCCATGCGCGGAAGGTGTCCCACAATGAAAGAGTTGAATATCTCTTCTCTCCTTTATTTAGTTTGCTAATACTCATGTCATGACGACGAAACTCACCATTCACATCATTCACAATATTTGGTACAACCATTGAATGATACATTGAAGTATAAAAATTTGTCAAGTTTTCATGACTACTGCCTTTAACTGTAATTTTTGAAATTAAATCAGCCCACGTTGCACGAGCTGAGTTATGAACAGCATCAAAATCAAAACCTTGAACATCATTTTCTAAGTTTTCGCGTGCATTTTCAACACTTACAATAGATATTCCTACTTTAGCAACAATTGGTTTGTTATCTTGTGTGTTAAATTTAAGCACTGCTTGCAACTCTGTACCAAGCAATTTAGTTTCTGAAGAGACAATCTTTTTAGAATCAATAAAATCTACTGCTTCAAAAGGTTGTGAAAACTGTGCAACAAAATAAACATACTGATTATCTACCCAACCTCTTGTTCTACGCATTCCTGCAATTTCATTGTCAGATATTCTTTCTAACTCTGCTTCATAAATAAGTTCGTCATTTATTAAATGAGCCAAGTCAATAATTATGGATGCAGGTTTATTTTTAGGAAAAGTATAACGATGTACCCCTGCATATCTTGTGGCTGTCAACTCAACTCTAATATCTTCATCTTTTAGTAAAACAGAATAGTATCCTGGTGTAGCTTTTTCATCATCATGAGAAAAGCTGGCAGGTTTAAAAATATCGCCATCAGAATCTAAGTCTATATCATGAACTGTTGGGCGAAATAAAATATCGCCCAAATCAGTTACACCAGTACCACTCAAGTGAGTGTGTGAAAAGCCCAAAATAGTATTATCGTCGTAATGATAACCAGCGGCTGCATCCCAATTATTGCGGCGTGTGTCAGGACTAAGTTGAACTGCACCAAAAGGAGCAGTTGCTCCTGGATAGGTATGACCATGAAAGCCTGTTCCGATCATTGGATCTACATAATCAATTGGAGCCTTTTCGCTTTGCGAGCAAGCTCCTAGTATCAATATGATACTACTTAATAGTATAATATATATATTTTTCATTTTATGTTTATTCGTTTATAGAACTCATTATTCGATAGTTATTGCTCGTTTAAAAACAATTTAAATTAATCTGTCCCCTTTGTTTTACATAGATCAATCTTATTTTGAAAATAAACAGCATATTTTGAATCAAGTTGCACATAGTTTATGTTCAGTGTTTTTAATTGGTTTACAATTTCTTTTACTACTGTATCTTCGTTATCTTTTGGAATTGCCCATTCATTAATAACACCAACAATCATAATTTTATTATGTTTTGCCCATAAGGCATCTTGAGGAGAAGGATTTCCGAAGTAATAATAATTGTCTGGATTATAATCTGAGCGATTCATATTTGCTTCTAGCTGTTCTCGTGTACAACTTAAACGTATCTTTCCTGTAAAAAACTCAGTTGTTGCTGAAGTGCCTATCATTAATGAATTTTCTCTCAAATGATATTTGTCAAGCAAATCCACTATTTGCTCACAGACTGCTTGATCAAAACCTTTAATTTTATTATCTAACATTACATTCATACCAACTTTCTGGCAAATAATAAGGACATCTTCCAATTTTTGTATTGATGTACCCATTTTTGACTCAAGTGAAGATATTTCATCCCAAGTCATATCCACTACATCTTTATCTACATTAAAATACCTCCTTAAATCTTTATCGTGATGAGTTATTAATACTCCATCTTTGGTTAGCCTGATATCGACTTCTATCATCCAATAATTCTCTTCAGCAGCTTTTAATAAAGCTTCTTTGCTATTTTCAGGAGTTATAGAATCAACTACTCCGCCTCTGTGAGCTATAAGTTTGATCTTATAATTATTATCCGCTTCTTGTGCAGTCAAGAAAAATGCTAAGCTTAGAGATAGATTTAATAAAAAACAAAAT
>CAZUHZ010000033.1:13858-15392 GCA_964620895.1 uncultured Dysgonomonadaceae bacterium
TTGTGCAGTCAAGAAAAATGCTAAGCTTAGAGATAGATTTAATAAAAAACAAAATGTAATCCTCATATTAATATTAATACGCTTTTTATGCTTATAAATAATATCTAATAATAACCTTTCTGATATACATTTAATTATAAAAAACAAAATCAGTTGACAGATTATTTCAAATAATGCTGATCAACTGATTCTGAATGTTATAAGAATAAAATCAAAGATTGTATTCCTCTTCTTTGGTGTGCAGCATTAGAATAATTAATACCCCTTATTTTGCTTAATTACACCTTGACTTGCATCAACTACAGATGGAGGTATTGGGAAAACATGGTTTGTTGCAGGATTAAAATTACGAGCTGCCCAAATTTCAACCACTTCCGTTTTAGATAATATAGTTGCTTTGTCATCACCTTCTGTAACACCCTCAGTTTTATAACCATATAGAGGTTTAGAGTATGCCTCTTTGGCATCACCCCAACGAACTAAGTCTAAATGACGATTTGTAAACTCAGCTGCAAGTTCTAATCTTCTTTCTAGTTTCAAATCAGCTTTTGTAGCTCCTGTTATTGGGTCTAAACCAGCACGTGTGCGAACAAGATTAAATGGCTCATCACCATTTTTATCTTGCCAAATAAGAGCCTCAGCCTTCCAAAGAAGAACTTCAGAAAAGCGAACTAAAGGAATAATCAATCTTGTAGTCATATAATTACCATTAGGGTTCAATGTTGTTCCTTGTGCATCTACAGGACGGAACGGATCCATGTACTTGTTGAACTGCATTCCTGAGGAACTTTGTGTAGAGTAATACACCCTATTTTCACCAAAAAATGTAAACTCATCACCAGGTGCAAGTATAGTTACAGCACGACGTTCGTCATTAGGTTCAAATGCATCGTAAAGGTTTTTTGTTGGCATAAAATATCCCCAACCATTATACTTTCCCCAGCCTTTGTTTTCCAACATTACACCTGGAAGTTTTGAACCATCTTTCTCATTACCTGTCCATCCATAAACATATTCTGAACTAAAATTATGCTCCATTTTGAAAACATCTGCATAATTATTTAATAGTTTATGGTGAGGAATAACTAAATCACAATAATCAACAACCTTTTGATAATATGAATTGTCGTATTGTGCATTGTATAAAGCAGCTTTTGCAGCATGTGCCCAAGCAGCAGTTTTGTGAGGTCTTCCCCATTGCGATTCATCCCAATCTTTGAGATAAGGAAGCATTTCAGCAGCTTTATCCATATCACTAATAATCATTTCATAGTTCTCAGATACAGTTTTTGCTCTTGGTTGATTCATCTCATCAAATGGAGTATCTTCAGTTACAATAGGTAAGCCACCATTTTCACCATTATCTCCATAATAAGGAGCTAACCATAAATACGCCCATCCCCTAAAGAAATAAGCTTGACCTAAAACTTTATTCTTAACGTCTTGACTAATATCCATATCAGGAACATTATTAATAACGTCATTGGCTTTCTTTATAAGTTGATACATAACAGGCCAATTTCTTTCATTGTCT
>CAZUHZ010000034.1:0-2644 GCA_964620895.1 uncultured Dysgonomonadaceae bacterium
CGGATTAATTCGATGTTTTGAAAGAGTGATGGGTGATGGGGGAGCTTTCAGCGGTCAGCGGTCAGCAGTTAGCTTTCAGCGATCAGCAGTCAGCGATCAGCAGTCAGCGGTTAGCAGTCAGCTGTCAGCAGTCAGCGGTTAGCAATCAGCTGTCAGCAGTCAGCGGTTAGCAATCAGCTTTCAGCTTTCAGCATTCAGCGGTGATGCAACGAGCAGGGTGATGCTTATCAACGTGCTTCCCTTTTGGCAATAAAAACTAAATGTGTGCCAATATTGCAGACTAACTGTCACACACCCACCACTATAGTGACATATTTGCAGACCTTCGTTTTCACTATACGCAGCTCTCCTAAACACCATTAAATCTAATACACAAGCGCATTACAGATACCTTCAGGTGATTTACGCACCATTGCAAATCTATTATGGCATATTTATTGCACTATATTTATTGAAAGAAAACAAATGTTTAACCAATTAAAAATAGGAGATTATAATTATGTCATTAATTAGATTTTCAAATCGCATGCCAAGATTGTTTGACCACTTTTTTGATAATGATTTAATAGATTGGTCGAACCGTAATTTTTCAGAAACCAACACTACACTTCCTGCAGTAAATGTGAAGGAAAAAAAAGATGGTTTCGAGATTGAAATGTCGGCTCCTGGCTTGAAGAAGGAAGACTTTAATGTAGATCTTAGCAACAGTGTGTTGACAATTTCGTGCGCAAAGAAAGAAGAAGACGAAACCAAAGACAAAGACGGAAGGTACACACGACAAGAGTTTAGCTATCAGTCGTTCAGCCGCTCGTTCAACCTACCAGAAACGGTAGATCACGAGAAGATAGATGCTAAATACGAAGATGGTATCTTAAAACTCAACATTCCTAAAAAGGAAGAAGTGATACCGAGTTCAAAACGAATCGAAATTTCGTAATAGACAATTAAGGCTTATAGATTTCGGAGCCAGCTAATGTAATGTTGGCTGGCTCTTTATGTTTCGAATTGTATAACCCCTATAAAAAGTAGCAAATTATGAAGCAAATATGGTTTTTAATAGCTGCAATACTATTTATATTAAGTGGTTGCACACAACAAGAAAACAAACTTCAAAACACTGAGCTCTCTAATGACAAAGATGCCCCAATAGAAGATATTGTGGTAAAAAAGGAATATGACGAAGATGGTAATATAATAAGATACGACTCTACCTATAGTTCGTTTTACTCAAACATCAAAGACGATAAGTTTGCCGAAGACAGCATACTTAAAGACTTTAAGAGCATGTTTGAAAAGAAATATCCTTTCTCATACAACCCATCGTTCAACGACTTTTTATATAGAGACAGCTTAATGAAATACGACTTTTACAAGAAAGATTTTTTTAGCAATCGATTTAATCAAAACAAAGAAAGGATAGACAAAATGCTTGAAGAGATGGATTCTGTAAAAAATAAGTTTTTCGACGAGCAGTTTCCTCCACATCAAAAGGAGTAATGCGATAATAGCCCGTTTGCAGGAAACAATCTGTAGAGTAAATCTTCTAATTGTCAGCCTTAATCCCCTCAAAAAAAAGATGGGGATAAAGGCTTTTTTTATTTATCATCCCCCTCCTCCGCTCACGCACTGAGCTTTATTATTCAAGTTTTTTAGCTTTGCGTAGATTATTACAAGGCAACTCAAATTACACACTTACATTAACACCCCCCCACAAAGATGACCACTCCCCCAGAACTTTTCCGTGGTATATCATTCATCTCACGGGGTTTACACCCCAATGAAATAGATTGGATTTCATGGGACAGACCACGAGCTACAAAGATATCAACCGTCTGGGTTTGACTAATTGAGAATTAAACACCCATATTTGCACTACCGAAATTCAACAAACAAAAAAACCTACACAAATGGCGTGCTATTTGATCGACGTATATTCACATTATCGATAACCCCATTTCCTCTATGCTTCAAGAGAAACTCCACAATATCGGCAATCTCGTTTGGTTGTATCAGCTGAGTCACATCCAAGTCAGAACGGGTAGTTTTGACCATATCTGTGGCTACTCCGCCGGGGGCAATGGTGTGCACCCTAATGCCAAGCGACTGCACCTCCCGAGCCAAAACTTTTGAGAAACCCATCAATGCATGTTTGGTGGCGGTGTAAACTGCCTGATTTATATAGCCCAACCGCCCTACCACCGACGATATATTGATAATAGTGCCGCACGACGAGGCTTGCAGATAAGGTATAGCCTCTCTACACATAAAGAAAGGTGCACGGGCATTGACTGCCATACTCCTATCCCAATCGTCCACATCGGTCTCTTCCAACGATTTCAGAATAGCATATCCAGCATTGTTTATCAGCAGATCTAACTTGCCAAACACCCGAATAGTCTCATCTATCAACTGCTTGGGTGTATCGGGAAGAGCAATGTCGGCTACAACGATATGCACCTTTGTATCAGACTTTTCCAACTCCATTTTCAACGCCTCTAGCTTCTCAACATTTCTACCGGTAATCACAAGGTGCATGCCCATACCCGATAGCCTGTTGGCGATGCTTGTTCCTATACCTCCCGATGCTCCGGTGATCAAAGCAATCTTTCCTGATAAATTCATAATTGTGTTTTTAAAAATCGTT
>CAZUHZ010000034.1:2744-12266 GCA_964620895.1 uncultured Dysgonomonadaceae bacterium
CACCGCTATAGGCACGACTCCCGATGCGGTCGAACGTCTATTATATGACCTCTTTGAGGTCTGAAGCATGCATTAATTATAATAAAATCACCTCTAAAGAGCCACTCCAATGGAGTTAGAGGTGGTAATATTCCTTATCTCAGGTGCTACAAAAATATCACCCTCTGCGTTTAACTAATTGATAATTGGTAACCGAATAAACCCCAAATTCGCATTACCAAAATTCAACACGCACATATTGTTAATTCAATAATGGACAATAGGTGGATAATCAAACCAATCAAATGCATCCCCCATCAATCTTCAAACAGCTACAAAGAAGCAAAATAAAAGAAATATTTCGCTACCCAATCCATTCATCAAAAAAAATAATCAACAAATACCCAATATCACATAAATATTAACTATATTTGTTCTTGCTACTTTACCAACTCTATTAACTAATTCAACAACAAGAAAAACAATGAAAACCAACCCTCTTCTATTAGCAACACTATTTGTGCTTACCACTGCTTGCACACAAAAGCAGCCCCAAAGCCAATCACTATTTAATGGTACAGACCTGAGCGGATGGCATGTTGACGTGCCTGTCATGGATAACGACCCCGAAGCCATCAACCCATTCATTGTGCGCGATGGACTACTGGTGAGTTTAGGCACTCCTCTCGGACACCTTATTACAGACAAAGAGTTTGAAAACTACAGATTGGAAGTGGAGTACAGGTTTGCTTCCACACCTGGCAATTGTGGCGTATTGGTGCATGCCTCTACACCTCGTGCTCTCTACGATATGTTTCCACAATCGCTAGAGGTGCAGATGGAGCACCTAAACGCTGGCGACTTTTGGTGCATTGTAGAAGATATAACTGTGCCCAACATGGAAGAGCGCAGAGGTCCCAAAGAGGGATGGGGCATAACCGAAGGAAAAGCACGCCGCATAAAGCACCTTACCGATGGTGCAGAAGTGCCAGTGGGCGAATGGAACAATATGGTGATAGAGTGCCTGGGCGACGAGGTGAAAGTGTGGGTAAACAGTGTGTTTATGAATCACGGCTTCGACTGCACAGCTCAAAAAGGGCAGATAGCTATTCAAGCAGAAGGCTCGGAAGTTGAATTCCGAAAACTTGAACTAACACCTATTACAGAGTTGACTGAATAAGAAGGAAAAGAGCATGAAAATAGTTTTTGCAACCAACAACGAGCATAAGCTTCAGGAAATAAGCACTATAAGCAAAGGACAACTCGAGATAATGAGTTTGAGCGACATAAATTGCCACGAGGAGATACCCGAAACTGGCGATACTCTGAAGGAAAATGCGCTAATGAAAGCTCAGTTTGTGAAAGACAAGTGGGGATTGGACTGCTTTGCTGATGACACAGCCCTTGAAGTGGAAGCACTGGACAATGCTCCGGGTATATACTCATCAAGGTATGCCGGTGCTGACTGCAACCCCGAAGAGAACATGCAAAAACTATTACACGAACTGGAGGATAAAGAAAACAGAAAAGCTCAATTCAGAACAGTTATCGCCCTCATACTAAACGGAACAACGCACTACTTTGAGGGCGTAATACGCGGAGAGATCATCCACCAAAAAGAGGGCACCAATGGCTTTGGCTACGACCCCATTTTTAAGCCTACAGGCTACGACAAAACATTTGGAGAGTTGTCGCAAGAGATAAAAAACAGCTTAAGCCACAGAGCAATAGCAACAAAAAAGCTGGTTGATTTTTTGTTGAAGCAAAAACAGAAGAAATAATATAAATCAATTTAAAAAAATAGACGTATTCATGGAAAATAAAATTAAAACAGGCATCATTGGTTATGGACTATCGGGAAGGGTGTTTCATGCACCATTTGTAGATGTGGTGGAAGGCTTCGAGCTATCGAAAATAAGCACTGCCGACCCCAAAAAGATAAACTTAGCTAACAAAAGATATCCAAACACCACAATTGTGCCCGACGGACAAAGCATTATAGACGACAAGGAGATTGACCTAGTGATTGTGACATCGCCCAACACTGTTCACTTCGATTGGGCAAAAGCTGCCTTGCTTGCCAACAAACACGTGGTGGTAGAAAAACCCTTTACAGTGACATTGGCTGAAGCCGAAGAGCTGGTGGAACTAGCAAAGCAACAGAAAAAAATATTGACAGTATATCACAACCGACGTGTTACGAGCGACACCAAAACAGTGAAAAAGATATTGGACAGCGGTGTGCTTGGCGATATTGTGGATTACGAAACTCACTTCGACCGTTTCCGCCCCGAACCAAAAGAGGGAGCCTGGCGCGAAGACCCGCTACCCGGATCGGGCATTTTTTATGACCTTGGTTCACACCTCATCGACCAATCGCTCTATTTCTTTGGCATGCCACAAGCAGTAACGGCTCAGATATCCACAGTGAGACCATGGGCTAAAGCCGACGACACCTTCGATGTGAAGCTACACTACCCCACACACACTGCTGTGCTCAAATCTGCATCGTTGGCAAAAATACCAGGAGCGACGTACCAAATTCATGGCACGAAGGGATCGTTTGTTAAGTATGGATTGGATGTGCAAGAAGAGCACCTCGACAAAGGAGCCATACCCAACACCCCCGATTGGGGAATGGAACCCGAAGCTATATGGGGCACGCTGAAAATAGAGCACGAGGGGATAGAGATGTGTAGCACCATTAAAAGCGAGAATGGAGACTACCGCGACTATTTTATCAATCTGCGCGATGCAATATGGGGTAAAACCGAAATTGCAGTAACTGCCGAAGAGGGAGCCAATGTGATGAGGATTATAGAGTTGGCTATACAAAGTAGCGAAGAGAAAAGAACAGTGGAGGTTGGATAAACCCCCTTCGTTTCTCGTAGAAATGACATTTATCAATCTATTTTTATACCTTTCGATATAGATTCTACTTTAATGGCATAAAATTCATTCTCACTCTGGTGGGTTTGAAATTTATGCCATTATTGTATTTCGTAGCCAAGATACTCCATTATCATCTCATTCACAGCATTCTACGGCGATAGATTTGAATTGTAAGGCATGATTGCCCAATGCTCTGTGGTGGGTTTGAATTGTGAATCGTAATTGCCAAATGGTGCAAGGTAGATTTGAATTTTATGGCATAAATGCCGTTTGGTATGCGTTCTCTGCTCATCCATCAAATAAAGAAAATAGCCGCACCCACCATGCTAATACATGCTCCTACAACCTGCTGCGCAGTGATTTTCTCTTTAAACATGATAGCCGAAGGAATGATGATAATGATGGGTGCTAATGCCATAAGAGCAGAGGCAACTCCTGTATGTGTGCGCTGAATGGCAAAGAGCGACAAGACCACCCCAATGAAAGGACCAAAGATAGTTCCGATGGTGATTGCCTTCATGCTTTTGAAATCTTTGAGAGCAAGCACCACCCTATCCATGCGTTTAAGATAGATCAGTAAGATAAGAAAACTAACAAAGCCAAAAATGGCTCTAATTTGTGTGGCTGCCAATGGGTCGTAGTCGCCCATCCCTTTTTTGCTCAGCACTAAACCAAGGGCTTGACCAAGCGCCCCACCCAATGCAAAAAGAAAACCTTTGAGAGGGATGTTGAGTTTCAATCTTTTGCCTGCAATGGCAATAACAACGCCCGCAACACTCACCAAAATACCAAGGATGCTTTGTAGCGAAAGTATTTCGCTCAAGAAAAACCACCCAATAATGGCTGTGAGCATGGGAGCAAGGCTCATAACCAGCTGAGAGGTGCGCGAACCAATGACCACGTAAGATTGGAAAAGCAACAAATCGCCAATAAAAAACCCCACCACACCCGACAAACCTAGCCAAAACCAATTGTGGAGCGTGGCATCGGTTGGGAAAAATGAATTCCCGGTAAGCACCAAAGTAACACCTAGAAAGAGGAGTGCTAGAAAAATACGGATAAGGTTGACAGAGAGTGAGCCTACTTTGTGACCTGCTTTTTCGAAAAAAAGCGCACTCATAGTCCAACAAACAGCCACGCCCAGTGCGGCTATTTCACCAATGTGAGATTGAAATGGCATACAATAATAGATAATTAGTGGGTAGTGTTACACAGAAAATATTGCTACAAATGTACTTCTTTTATTTTAGTTGCATCTACATTTACTCACACCTTTGTATGCCACACACACGAATGATAGTGTTTACATCTCCTCTGCTACAAAGCCGGTTCTTTTTATTGTTTTGATGATGTCTTTAGCTTCCAAAGTTTCAGTCTCTACTGTTAGTACTTTGTCGGCATGATCAGTGTCAACTTGCCAAGAAACGATTCCCTCTTTTTTGTCTAAAAATGGTTGTACGCGTGCTTCGCAGTTAGAGCACTCTATATTGGTTTTGAATTTTAATGTTTTCATAATTGGTTGTAATTTATGTTTTATTGTAGATATGACTGATAATCAGGAATTTCTAGTTTTCGGAGCAGACACCCTTATAGTTTCTTCGACCTTAATCGTAAACTATTTGTAACCACACTCACCGAGCTCAATGCCATGGCTGCACCAGCAATCATAGGGTTGAGCAAAAAACCATTGATAGGATATAAAATTCCTGCTGCAATGGGAATGCCGATAACGTTGTAGATAAATGCCCAGAAAAGGTTTTGTCTAATAGTCTTTACTGTACTATCTGACAGGCGAATAGCTTGTGGAATCTTCAACAAATCGGACGATATAATAGTCATTTTAGCTACCTCCATAGCAATATCGCTTCCCTTGCCCATAGCAATGCTCACATCGGCTTGTGCCAGTGCACCACTATCATTGATGCCATCGCCCACCATTGCCACCACCTTGCCTTGCTTTTGCAGCTCTTTCACCAAGCGAGCCTTCTCGTCGGGAAGTACGTTGCCTTTATAATTTGTGATACCTAGCTCTTCGGCAAGTGCTTTAGCAACCATCTCGTTGTCGCCCGTAAAGATGGCAGTGTCGATGTGCATTTTATTCAATTGTTTGATAGCCTCTTTGGTTGTGGGTTTCAGCTTGTCGGTAATGGATATTACACCCAGTGCAGTATCACTATTAGCAAACACGGTGACTGTGTGAGCAGCTTCTAGCTCTTTGGTGATGGATTGTTCTAGTGTGGCAGGTATGTCGATATTTTTAGATCGAATGTATTGAGGATTTCCTACAAAATAGTGCGTCCCCTTGTAGTTGCCGTCGATACCCTTACCGCTCACTTGCTGCACCTCAACATCGTTTAGCAACGTGCTGCTCCCTTTCATATTGGCAGTGATGGCGTCAGCCAATGGATGTTCGGATTGTGCCTCTATACTATATAATATATTCTTTTGTTCATCAGTGGTGCTGTCATTCCATACAATACTACTCACAACGGGGCGTCCCTCGGTAAGCGTGCCAGTTTTATCGAGCACTACTATGTCAATCTTTCTACTCAACTCTAAACTATCGGCATCTTTAATCAATATACCCTCTTCGGCACCTTTGCCAATACCCACCATTATAGCTGTGGGAGTAGCCAACCCCAAAGCACACGGACAAGCAATAACCAACACTGTGACCATTGCCAGCAGGGCATGAACCAGGTTGTCGTCGCCTCCCAATATCATCCAAAGAGCAAAGCTCAAGAGGGCAATGCCCATAACAACAGGAACGAAGATACTGGCAATTTTATCTACCAAGTTTTGAACAGGGGCTTTACTACCTTGCGCTTGCTCAACAGTTTTGATGATGTGTGCCAACAGTGTATCGCTACCCACTTTGCTAGCTTTGAATCTGAAACTGCCTTTCTGATTGATAGTGCCGGCAAACACTTCTGAGTTTAACGTTTTTTCAACCGCAATGGGCTCTCCGCTAATCATGCTTTCGTCTATAAACGAAGAACCTGCTGTAACAACACCATCCACAGCAATTCTGTCGCCTGGCTTCACCAATACAATGTCGCCAACCTGCACTTCAGATATGGATACTTCGGTGGGCACTTCATCTTTAAATACAATTACTGTATCGGGTTGTAATCCCATCAGTTTCTTTATAGCCGACGAGGTGTTGCCCTTGGCACGCTCTTCCAACATTTTACCGAGCAGAATAAAAGCAATAATTACACCCGATGCCTCGAAATAGACATGAGCCTCTAAGCCTCTGCTGGTCCAGAACTCCTCGAAAAACAGATTGAACACACTAAACAGATAGGCAATGCCTGTACTGAGTGCTACTAGGGTGTCCATATTAGCCGAAAAGCGTTTGGCTTGCTTCCATGCACCCACAAAAAATCGTTGCCCAAAGATAAACAATATAGGGGTAGCCAATGCCCACATAATATAGTCGGCGTAAGGTATATTCATAAACACCATGCCAATTAGCATCAGCGGTGTGGCAAGTGCTACTGCACTAATGGTGTCTCGCTTTAGTTTCTTGTAGCGCTCTTGTTGTAGCTGCTCTAAATTCTCGCGCGACGACTCTTTCTCTTCTATCAACAGATCGAAACCCACCTCTTTTAGTGCAGATTTCATATCTGAGGGACTAGATAGTTCTGGGATGTATTCTATCATAGCTTTACCATTGGCAAAGTTGACAGCCACATCCAACACACCCGGCACAAAAGAGAGCACGTTTTTGGAGCTTGAAGCACAAGCTGCACAAGTCATATTCATAACGGGGAATGATTGCTTCACCGAACTGATTTCGCCACCCGCTTTGCGGAGCAAGGTCGTCACTTCTTGTATCACTTCCGCTACATCATCCTCATCTACAATAGTTAGGTGCAACATATTGTTGTCTTCACCAAAACTAGCATCAGCAAGTTCGTCAATGGTTTTCAACGATGAAAGCAAATCGGTGGGTGAAGAGGGCGTCCTCTTCAAATGTATTATATGCATAGCGTTCTTATTTATAATCATTGTAATTAAGCTACCCACAAAGATAGTTTAAATAAATGCAATCTAAGGGTCTCTTTATTTGTAAATAGTCCTTTTTTATTGTACTTTTGCTTTGTTTGTATTTAGTAACAATATGGCACTTCAGAGCTAGATTGCAATGAGCACCCAAAAAACGTATAGCAGCCACAATCAGATGCTTTTTTTAAATCGAATTGTAAAGAAAAAAAACAAATTAGAATATAAACGTATATCAACCTTCTGCATTATGAAACTTTCAGTAAAACAAATTTTACGAACAACAGCCATGTCTGTCTTAGCGACATTTGCATTGGCTAGTTGCACAACACAAAAGTCGCAAAAAGATTGCACTACTTACGAAGAGGCAACACTACCTGTTGAAGTAACTACCAATTGGTCAGCTGTACCCTCAGGAATTCAAGCTTCTGTAGGGAGTATCGACGTGCGGTATGTACAGCACGAAGTGCCCGAAATAGCTGCATCGGACAATTGGAGCGGTGCTGCTTGGAGAGGTGAAAGAGTATCTGCTCAAATCATTCTTTGGAGCAAAGACAGTATTCCAAGTGTTGAGTTACAACTTTCAGACTTTAAAGGACAAAATGGAGCAATAATTGAAGCTAACAATACTCAAACACGATTTGTTCGATACGTATTGACCGATGAATTTGCCGAGGGATGTGGACACCGCAAACCCGAGGATTACGCAGTATCGTTGAGTGCCGATGCGCTTGACAATGTGGAGTGTATGAATATTGATGCAGCAACTGCACGTCCTGTTTGGATTACAATAGACGTTCCGTCAGACGCAATTGCTGGCGAGTACACAGCAAATCTTGATTTGTTTGCCAATGGTAAAAAGAAAGAAACTTTCACCCTAAATCTCAACGTGGTTGACAAAACATTGCCCCACTACACAGAGTGGGACTTTCATTTAGATTTGTGGCAAAACCCTTATGCTGTAGCACGTACCGAAGGTGTTGAACCATGGTCTGAAGCGCATTGGGAAGCATTGAAGCCAGTGATGCAAATGTTGGCAAGTGCAGGTCAAAAAGTAATAACCGCTACACTAAACAAACGCCCATGGAACGGACAAACCGAAGATCCGTTTGACACAATGATTGAGTGGAAAAAGAAAGCAGATGGAAGTTGGGAATATGATTATACTGTATTTGACAATTGGGTGGAATTTATGATGGGTTTGGGCATCACCAAACAGATAAATTGCTACTCGATGGTTCCTTGGGGAAACATCTTTTTCTATTTTGATGAAGAGAGCAACGAAGAGATAAAAGTAACTGCTGCTCCTGGAACAAAAGAGTACGAAGATCTGTGGAAGCCATTTCTTACTGATTTTACAGAACATTTGAAGTCGAAGGGGTGGGAAAACAAAACACTCATTGCTATGGACGAGCGTGGACCCGAAGAGATGAAAGCAATGCTTTCACTACTAGAAGAAACTGCTCCAACAATAGGCGTAGCTTTAGCAGACAATCATAAAAGCTACAAAGAGTATCCCGATCAATTGGTTGATTTGTGTGTAGCACACGGTGCAACCGTTGATGCAGAAGATAGAGCTTATCGTGCTGAAAAAGACTATGTTACAACATGGTATGTGTGCTGCGCTGATGTGTTTCCTAATATATTTACCTTCTCAGACCCTGCTGAAGGAGCTTTTATAGGATGGTACACAATGGCTGCAGACTTCGACGGATTCTTGCGTTGGGCATACAATAGCTACACAAAAGATGCATTGGTTGACTCACGATTTAGAACTTGGCCTGCAGGTGACACCTACACTGTATATCCAGGAGCTCGTAGCTCCATTCGCTTCGAGCGATTGATGGAAGGAATTCAAGACGCAGAGAAAATAAGAATTGTGAGGGCAGAATTAGAGCAAGATACATCAGCCGAAGGAGAACAAAAACTAACTGCGTTTGATGAAATGCTCGAAGCATTTAATGTTTTAGAAAAGCCTGAAAACATTGAAACAATGCTTGCTGAGGGGAAAGAGTTTTTGAACAACTAAACGTATATTAAGCTTAACAAATTAAAGAAAAAAATGAAAAAGTTATTTTACTTACTCATCCTAACTGTTTTATTTACAGGATGCACAGCGACTGGCGAAAACAACAAAACCAAAAGTAGCTATGAACCATTAACTACTGAAGTGCCTACAAGACCATCCGAACAAAAAGATGTTCTTGGTTTAACCACACCTAAAATTGAAACGGTTCGTGTAGGGTTTATCGGATTGGGTATGCGTGGACCTGGTGCAGTAAATCGTTTTACTCATATTCCTGGAGTGGAAATTATTGCATTGTGCGATTTACATCCTGAAAGAGTAGAAAAAGGTCAAAAAATTCTTAAGAATGCAGGTCTTCCAGAAGCTGTTGGTTATAGTGGCGAAGAAGACGCATGGAAAGAGTTGTGCCAAAGAGACGATATCGATTTAGTATATATCGCTACTGATTGGAAACGTCATGCCAATATGATGATTTACGCTATGGAACAAGGCAAACACGTTGCCTGTGAAGTTCCTAGTGCAATGACAATGGAGGAGATTTGGGGTGTTATCGAAACTGCAGAAAGAACACAAAAACATTGTATGCAGCTTGAAAACTGTGTGTACGACTTTTTTGA
>CAZUHZ010000034.1:12366-15382 GCA_964620895.1 uncultured Dysgonomonadaceae bacterium
ATCCAACACGATGTTGCTTCGCCTCGCCCATACAGCCGCATGTATCAACTGACTGGCACAAAAGGCTTTGCCAACAAATATCCTGTGGAAGGATATGCTTTGCAAGGGACACAAATAGATAGTGATGTAACACCTAATCATGAAGACCTAAATGCACATTCTTATGTGCCTGAAGAGGTTAAAAAAGCATTGATGGAAAAATACAAACACCCTATTCACCAAGAGCTTGAAGAAAAAGCTAAGCAAGTTGGTGGACATGGCGGCATGGATTTCATTATGGATTATCGACTAATTTATTGCTTGCAAAATGGACTTCCATTAGACATGGATGTGTATGACCTTGCAGAATGGTGCTGTTTGGCTCCACTCACAGCATTATCATTAGATAATCATAGTGCTCCTGTTATAATTCCTGATTTCACACGTGGTGGATGGGATAAAATTGATGGTTACAGACATGCATTTGCTGAATAACCCAAAGTAAAAAACAGCAACACTTTTACTTATTATCTATGCACAACAGCAGAGATAGTAAAAAAGGAGTTACACAAAAAAAACCTTCTCTCTATTTTATTAGGGAGAAGGTTTTTTGATACAAATACCCAATTAGTAATCAGCCCCGCTGCCTCATCGCCTCAAAAGTCAACACAGCAGTAGAAACAGAAACATTGAGCGAATCAATCTTTCCACGCATCGGTATCTTTATCCTTTTGGTAGCAAAGTTGAGCCAACTAGTTGTTAAGCCTTCGGCTTCTGTGCCCATAACAATGGCTGATGGCACACTAAAATCGACATTTTGATACCACTCTGCTGCTTCTAGTTCTGCTGCATAAGAAACTATTGAGTGCTGATCTAACCAATCCATTGCTTCTTTTGAACTACACACCGCTGTTTGCACTGTGAAGAGCCCCCCAACACTCGAGCGCACCACATTGGGGTTGTAGATATCTGTTTGCGGGTCGCAAACAATTACAGCATCAACAGCTGCAGCGTCGGCTGTGCGAAGAATTGCTCCAAGGTTACCTGGCTTTTCTACCGACTCCAGAATTATTACAAAAGGATTGTCCGACAAGCGAATATCTGACAAAGTATGCGGTTTTGGTCGTGCCAATGCAATCAATCCATCAGAGGAAGTGCGATAAGATACTTTTTGAAAAACTTGAGATGTTATATCAATTATTCTATCGTCATCTATGGAATCTAGAACATTAGGATAACGTGTATCATTAAACAGTTCACGACACACATACACCTCTTCTATAAAATAATCGCCAGCCAAAGCTAGCGACAATTCTCTTGCACCCTCAACAATAAATAGATTTTGAAGCCTGCGCTCGCGCGCCTTAGTCAGCTTCACAATATTTTTCACAGAAGGGTTCTGCAAACTTGATATAAGCATCTTTTAAAAGATTTTATTCATCTAAACTGACTATTCTACATTTTTACCGAGCAAAAACTCATCAATCTCTTTTCTCAAACTTGCCTTTGGAATATTTCCTTGTCCCATTTTGGGCACTTCATCGCTTTGTGGAATAAAAAGCAACGATGGCACACTTCTGATTCCATAAGCCCTTGCTACATCGGGTTCCTTGTCCACATCAACTTTATAAATATAAATTTCATCGCCATACTCGGCTGCTAAAGCTTTCAAAGTAGGTGCTAATTGTTTGCAAGGACCACACCAAGTGGCATAAAAATCAATTATAGCAGGTTTATCTCCTACATAAAGAAAATTGTTTGGATTTCTTTTAAAATCGTGCACTCTCTTTACAAACTCATTTGCATTAAGTTCAATTGGTTCGGCAGTCTTCTTATCTTTTGTTGCGGGCTCTTTTGCTATTGTAGCCAATGCTGCAAACAGAAACAAAGACAACATTATACTCAATCTTTTCATTATTTCTTCTCTGTTAGTTGTTAAATAGTTGAATTACAATTACGACTACATGTCGTATATCATGTGTGAACAACAAAGTATAGATAAAAGTTTAACCTACTAGTTTAATTCAACTATCATAATAATCATAAAGACTTACTATTTTTATAAGAAGCTGAGTTAGGATGTCTCACCCCAAACTCTTTAGCCGAAATAGATTCAACTTCAACTTTCCATATCTTTACATTGTTTACTGCGGGCTCAGAATACTCAAACTCTTTATCGATATATTGGCGCATAATTATATTGAGTATTCTCTCTTTCTCATCAAAATCTTCTTCAAATACAACTTTGCCATTACATACAATACTAGCACACTGCATTCTATAACTGCAAGCCACATCGGGATGTTGCCATATAAGTTTGGGTTGTGTGCAAAATGTGATACAAACATTCCTGTTTTGCTCCAATATTCTCACCACCTTTCCTTCTGGAGCAGAGTGTAAATAGATGATGTCATTCTCGTAGCCATAGTTCATGGGTAACACATAAGGGATACCATTTTCATCAGAAAAACCGACAAAACAAATTTTCTCTGATTTCAGAATCTGCTCTATTCTCTCTTTTTCTTCTATCGAATATGTTTTCATAACAGTATAAGCTTTTATTTGATTAGCTGTATCAAATTTAATCTAATAATTCGACATAAAAAAAGGAAACTTCCATAAAGGAAATTTCCAATTTTAAATCAACAATCACAAAGTAAAATCTAGTTTACTTTGTCCACGATAGCTTTAAAAGCTTCAGGATGGTTCATTGCTAAGTCAGCAAGAACCTTACGATTAATGTTTATATCATTTTTACTCAATGCTCCCATCAAACGAGAATAAGTAGTTCCGTGAAGTCTAGCTCCAGCGTTAATGCGCTGAATCCAAAGAGAACGGAAGGTGCGTTTTTTATTCTTACGGTCGCGATAAGCGTAGGTCAGACCTTTCTCCCAGGTATGTTTGGCTACTGTCCACACGTTCTTACGTGCACCAAAGTAACCTCTGGTTTGTTTTAAAACTTTTTTTCTGCGGTTGCGCGAGGCAACATGATTAACTGATCTTGGCATAATGTTTGTTTGTTTTGAATGTTAGCGTT
>CAZUHZ010000035.1:0-15001 GCA_964620895.1 uncultured Dysgonomonadaceae bacterium
AAAGGTAATGTACTCCCCTGTGTCGCTTCTTCAAATGGATAATTGGGGCAGAGACCTTGATGGTCTCAGCGCCAACTATACAGGAGCATTTATGGTTGAATATAACCGCTATGTGAAACCTCGTCTTAAATTGGGAGTTAACATAACGTACGACCATAAAAATATATCGGGTACAAAAACGGATGGCTATATAAATCCGCATCCCCCTTACGATTGGATTTCTACTACCAGCAAGCAAACCAACAAAGAGGGTTGGTTTTTCTTCGGTCCTCAAGTAGGATATGAATACATACAACAAGAGAATTTCCGACTGGGCAGTCTTGTGGGTGTCTCTATGGTATTAAAGAATAACGATGATACTACTGACGGACAGTTTAGGGATAAATGGACGGATGTGAGTTTCTTTTTCCACGCAGAGGTTCTCAACTTTACTTGGGGACAGAAGTATGGACTTACAGGTCAATTGGGCTACGGACACAAAGGTTTGGTTAGTTTAGGAGGGTTTGCTAGGTGGTGATTTACTGCCATATAAGCACATGACGTAAAGATGACATAGGGATATTTCGTTAAATGCGGGTGATAAACAGACAGTTTAACCAATAATCTTCTCCACCAGAAAATAAATTTCAAAAAAACACAATTTAAGCAGAGATAGACAAAATAAAAAACCTACATTTGCAACTAAAATTAACTCAAACTGAAACAAACTACAATCAATACACCCAAAAGACCTCTAAAATGAAAAAAATCTACACCCTCCTTTTAGCATCCATCATTCTTACATCCATTCAGGCTCAAAGCATCGACCTATCTTTTAAACTTGAGAAGGGAAAAGAATACAAACACATTACTAGCACAAAGTCTACTGTTGCACAAAATATGATGGGCCAAGATATTAATATGACCATGACTGTAAATGGTGCAACATCTTTTATAGTAAAAGACAACACAAACGACAATTACGAGATGGATGCAACGTACGATGAACTGAGTATGACTATAGAAATGCCCCAGGGGAAACAGTCGTATAGCTCTGAGGTAAGCGATGTGAATGATCAAGTATCTTCGCTCTTAAGGAACATTAAAGGAAAAACTATTGAAGTTGTGATGAGCAAAACTGGAAAGGTGAAAGAGGTTAGAAACACTAAAGTTTTGGAACAAGCAATTAAAGATAGCTTTGAGCAACTTCCTGAAGAAGAAAGAGCACAAGTAAAAGCTCAAGTGATGGAGGCTTTTGGCGATGAGACTATTAAAAGAAATATGGAGTCAGTGTCTGGTATCTATCCAGACAAACCTGTGAAGAAAGGCGACAAATGGATTATCGACACAAGCATTGATGGAGATGTAAAAATAAAGCTGTCTACCGAATATGAATTAGTAGATTTCACCTCAGAGTATGCATTAATTAAAGGAAATGCAACAATAGAACCTCTTGACAGTGAAACAGCAAGCATGATTCCAATGAATTTCGAGTTTTCAGGCTCACAGATGTCAGAGCTAAAAATTGACATAAACACTGGTTGGATTATTGACGCAAAAATCACGCAAGAGATTGAAGGAGAGGTTGAGATGAATATGGGAGAAAATCAAGAGATAAAAGGAATGGAGGGCGGAATGAAAATTTCGATGAAAATGGTGCAGGAAACTGTGATTACGAATTAAATTAAAGCAGAAAGAATCAAAAAAAAACATTAAGTAAATTACGAAATGAAAGCTAGTGATATATTATTTTCAATCCTATTTATAGTTTTGACAGTTGAAACCTTAGCCAACAGCAGCTTGTTAGTTCTAAAAGACTCAAGCGATTTGTTTTACTTTGTTTTAGTCTCATTAGCTGCTCTAATTGTGGCAATAACAAGTGGTATGGACTTGCGTGGCTTGAAAGAGAAGAACATAAAAAGCAGAATAAGCACTCTATTTTGTTTCGCCTCCTCTTTGATTTATATCTTGGTAACTGCATTCTACCTGATAACATAGAGATTTTACAAAGCGACATTAACTCTATTCAATATTCCACTATTTAATTGGGCTAGCTTTGCAAAATGCGTGAACGGAAGAAGTGAAATTATCATTTAATAGGTTATAATGCCAAATCATCCCCATTTGTTGACTAAATTGAAGAATGATGGCGAAGATGAACTGATATGAAAAAGTTTAAATTAGGATTGATTGTATTTGCAATAATTCTTATAATAGGACAGCTGACTGTAATTGATTATAGCAATCTAAGTTGGTCAAGTAATGCAGGTAGTTACTTAGGAATATTTTCTATGATTTGTGTGATTATTAGTATAACGTTATTGAACCGACATGAGAAAAGAAATCAATAAACAACAGAAATATTCAAAAAGCTTTAGTTAATCCTCAATATCTATAATCCGAATCAGTAAACCCTGAATACGCAATATTCACCTGCGACACTCCCCAAGGGACTTCTCGCTTACTTTTCAACCACTCGTTGGCCTTATAAGTAAGATACGATGAACCCACACCTACAATGATACCGCCCAACACATCAGATGGGTAATGCACACCAAGATACATGCGTGAGAATGCAACAGTAGATGCCCACACATACATAGGCACGGCTATTTCCCATTTAGGAAAAGAGAGGGTGAGCGATGTGGCTAAATTGAAAGCCATTGAGGTGTGTCCAGACACAAAGGAAGGTGAATAGCTAAAACTGTGCTTATCGCGCAGTATTATTCTATCGGGATAGGCTTCGAAAGGTCTTTTACGATTGAATCCATATTTGGAAGTAAGCGTGACAACCCCATTAAGAAACATAGCAGCACCTGTTACAACACCAGCTTCAAGCACTTTCTCATCTTCTTTTAGCCATCCGTAAAGGCCTAGCCCGATAACAGACCCAACCTCTATATAGGTGGCAGATGAGGAGATAAACTTCATAGTGGATTCAAAACCTTTGCCTGCATCGATGTGATTGATGCTTTCTGCCCACTCTATGTCAATGTTTTGAGAGTAAGCAGTTGTTGAACACCCTACAATTATTAAAACAGAGATAGTAATTCTTGTGATATGGGTCATAGGGCAATGGATTTGAATGTATTAATTTAATCTGCCAAAGCAAAATCCAACTGCTTCCGCTCCAAATTGGCACGTGCCACAGTAATCTGCAACTCCTGACCTAATCGATATTCGCGTTTGGTGCGACGACCTATCAAGCGATAATTCTTTTCGTCCAATTCGTAGAAATCGTCATCCAACTCTCTTATTGGAATCATACCTTCGCACTTGTTCTCTTTTATCTCTACATAAATACCCCACTCGGTAACACCCGAAATTACACCATCGAATACTTGTCCAATCTTGTCAGACATAAATTCCACCTGCTTGTATTTGATGGAATCGCGTTCTGCACGTGTAGCCACCAGCTCCATATCGGAGCTATGCAAACAAAGTGCTTCAATCTCTTCTTGGTCGGCACTCTTCTTATTATCGATATAGGCGCTCAATAGGCGATGCACCATCATGTCGGGATAGCGACGAATGGGCGATGTGAAATGAGTATAGTAATCGAAAGCCAATCCGTAGTGACCCACATTTCTGGTGGTATAAACAGCCTTAGCCATAGTTTTAATAGCAATTGTTTCCACCAAGTTCTCTTCGGGTCTGTCTTTCACAGCATCAAACAAAGCGTTGAAGCTTTGCGCAACCTGCTTGTTGCTCCCCGAGGTTCTTATTTTATGACCAAAGCGCAAGATAAATGTATTGAGTGTTTCTAGCTTCTCAGGATCTGGTAGGTCGTGAATTCTATAAACAAATGTTTTTGCTTTTTTATTAGCACCAACATTACCCACATCTTCTGCCACTGTACGGTTTGCCAAGAGCATAAACTCTTCGATAAGATGATTGGCTTCTTTCATCTCGGTAAAATAAACACCAAGGGGCTTGCCTTTCTCATCTAAATTGAAACTTACTTCAACACGCTCAAAACCGATAGCCCCATTAGCAAATCTGCGCTCGCGCAATTGTTTTGCTAGTTTGTTCATTGTAAGAACTTGTTTGCTATGACCACCCTTTTCGGTGTCAATTATCTTTTGTGCATCTTCATAAGCCATGCGCACATCTGAGTTGATAACTGTTTTAGCAATCCTGTGTTTAAGCACATGCCCTTTGTCGTTCATTTCAAAAATAACCGAAAAACAAAGTTTATCTTCGTTGGGGCGCAACGAACACAATTGATTGCTCAATCGCTCGGGTAGCATAGGAATGGTTCTGTCAACTAAATAAACAGAAGTTGCGCGCTCTTGCGCCTCTTCGTCTATGATATCACCTGGCTTCACATAGTGCGTAACATCGGCAATATGAACCCCAATTTCCCAGGTCGTTGCAGTTAATTCTTTTATTGATAAAGCATCATCAAAATCTTTTGCATCGGCAGGGTCGATAGTCATTGTAAATGTATTGCGAAAATCTTCGCGCTTTGCAATTTCTGCAGGAGTAATGTCTGCCGATATCTTTTCTGCTACTTGTTCTACATTCTTAGGATATTCGTAAGGCAGTCCGTATTGCGCCAATATTGCATGCATTTCTGTAGTATTTTCACCAGCTTCGCCCAACACATCCACCACCTTCCCAATAGGATTATTGGCTTTCAGGGGCCACTCTATAATCTCAACTACTGCTTTATCACCCGTTTTTCCACCTTTCAAGTTATCCTTCGGAATGAAAATATCGTTGGCAAGCGTTCTGCTGTCAAGCACAAGGAAACCAAAATCTTTTTGCACTTCAAGTGTTCCCACAAAACGTGCTTCCGATCGTTTCAATATCTCTATCACCTCACCTTCGGTTTCGTAACGCTTGCGCTTTGCAAACATTTGCACACGCACTATGTCACCATTCATTGCATGCATAGAGTTTCGTTCGGGGATATATACTATATTGCCTTCATCGTTGGGCACAAAAAAGTTCTTGCCATTGCTTCTACGTTCGAAGCGTCCTTCAAGAACAGGTTTACGGTCGTTTGTTTTATATTTACCTCGTTGTGTTTCTAGTACCAGCTCATCGTCTCTCAGTTTGTCTAACACATCGCGCAAAGTGGTTCTTCTCTCTTCGTTCGACACTTCTAAGGCAGCCGATATCTGTTTGTAGTTATATTGTTTGCTAGGGTTGTCATTCAGAAATTGTAGAATAGCAGATGCCAATTCTTTTTTCTTGCGTTTTCTCATTGGTGGTTCAGGGTTGTTTTTCTTTTTTCTCATAAATTTTCAGTTTTGTATAAATGCAAAGTAACAAAAAATATTTATCATCAATTACTTTTGAAACATTTATTTGTTGTGAATACAACTCTTTAAGAACATGTAGTAGAGCACTATTGTTCATTCTATAAGACGCTTATACGATAAACAAGTCGATACTAATGGCAACCAACTGTAATTTGAAGCATCAGAGAAACTACTAAACTCTTATATGAAATTACTGTTTCTTTGAAAATCTACTTCCCTTTCCCCTTTTTATCGTTATTTTTGCAATACTCTATCAAAAAAAACTTATCAGCATGCAAAAGAAAATACTTATCACAGGCTCCAGTGGCTTCATTGGTTCGGCAGTTGTAGCAAGAGCTCTTGAAGAGGGCTACGAAACCTGGGCAGGTGTTCGCACAAATAGCAACAGAGATATGTTGCAAGACAAACGCATCAACTTTATTAATTTAAACTATGCCAAAACGGATGAACTAACCGATGAATTGGCCTCTTTTGCTAGCAAGCATGGAAAATTGGATGCCATAGTGCATATTGCTGGAATAACTAAAGCTATTAACAAAGAAGATTTTGAAAAGATAAATTTTGGATATACAAAAAACCTGGTGGATGCACTCATAAAAGCTGATATGGTGCCTAAGAGTTTTGTGTTTATGAGCACACTGGGTGCTGTGGGTGTGGGCGACGAGATAAACTACACGCCAATGCGGACTCACCGAATACCGAAACCCAACACATTGTATGGAAAAAGCAAACTGTTGGCAGAAACTTATATGAAGAGCACTCCACAATTTCCTTATGTAATACTCCGCCCAACGGGCGTATATGGACCTAATGACAGAGATTACTTAATTCTGATGAAAGCAGTACAAAAAGGCTTTAATGTGGGTGCAGGATTCAAAAAACAGTTGCTCTCTTTTATCTACATTACCGACTTAGTTGATATTATCTTCTTAGCCATCGACAAAGGGGTGACGCGTAGAGAATATTTTGTTTCGGATGGAAAAGGTTACACCGACGATGAATTCAACAAAATGGTGCAAGATGCACTCAACAAAAAGAGAGTGCTTAGATTGAAAGTTCCTCTATTTATGGTAAAAGCAGCAGCACATGTGACTGAGAAAATTGGAGAGAGGCTCAACAAACCAGTCACTTTCAATAGCGACAAGTATAAGATAATGAAGCAACGAAACTGGGTGTGCGATATAACTCCATTGAGCGAGGAACTAGGTTTTACTCCCAAAGTATATCTCGAAGAGGGAGTGGAAAAGACAGTGGCTTGGTATAAAGATAAAGGGTGGTTATAAATTCTTAATAATGAACCGAGCACGCCATTTTATTGGCATCTCTTCTGTTTTAACTTTTTAATTTACTAATTTTGCTCTTCTAAAACATTGAAAATGAATTTAAAAATGAATATAGCGATTATAGGATACGGAAAAATGGGTCACGAGATAGAAAAAATCTGTCGTGAAAGAGGTCACAATATTGTTTGCACTATTGATGTGAACGAAGAAGATAAGTTTGAATCAGATGAATTCAAAAGTGCCAATGTTGCCATTGAGTTCTCTGCACCCGAAAGCGCATTAAGCAATTACAGAAGAGCATTTGCTGCCAACGTTCCCGTTGTATCGGGCACAACAGGATGGCTCGACAATATTGACGAAGTGAAACAAGCATGTGAGAAAGATGGACAAACATTTTTTTATGCATCAAACTTCAGCTTGGGTGTAAATATTTTGTTTGCTGTAAACAAATATTTGGCAAATATAATGAACGACTTTCCCCAGTATGATGTGCACGTTGACGAGACACACCACATACACAAACTAGATGCTCCAAGCGGAACAGCCCTCACCATTGCCGATGGCATATTAGAGTCGATAGAACGCAAAAAACAGTGGAAGCTTGACGAGAAAGACGGCAACGAAGATTTGCAGATAAATGCATTTCGCGAAGGAGAGGTTCCTGGCATTCACACCATCAAATATGAATCGGAGGTAGATTCAATAACACTTTCACACGATGCTAAAAGCCGCAAAGGATTTGCATTAGGTGCAGTAGTGGCAGCAGAGTTTACTGCAAATAAGAAGGGATTCTTGGGAATGGAAGACTTGCTGCCCTTCTAGCTTCAAAAACTTCGAAAGCCTTGTCTTTCCCCTTTATTTTTAAAGTTGCAGAAAAGACGAAATACATATCAACATTTAGTTTACAATTATAACTATGACATTAAAAGAACGAATTTCAAACACATCGCGTCGCCAATGGACTTGGTTTGCTGTAGCCTCCACTGCTTTGTTGCTCTTCACAATATGGGCAAGCAATTGTTGGCTCCTGCTTTTTTTGTTTTTACTATTTGATATTTACGTTACCAAGTTTATACCATGGACACTTTGGAAGAAAACAAAAAATCCAGCACTAAGAAAAGCTTTGGAGTGGATTGATGCGATTGTGTTTGCATTGATTGCTGTTTACTTCATAAACACTTTTTTCTTTCAAAACTATCAGATTCCTACCTCATCACTTGAGAAATCACTGTTGGTGGGCGACTTTCTATTTGTAAGCAAAATGAGCTACGGACCTCGCTCTCCAATGACTCCCCTCTCCTTTCCATTGGCACAACACACTATGCCTGTTGTGGGAGGCAAGTCATACCTCGATAAACCTCAATGGAAGTACAAACGATTGAAAGGATTTAGCGATGTGAAACGCAACGATATTGTTGTGTTCAATTTCCCAACAGGTGATACTGTTGCAACAAACATGCAGTCGGTTGACTATTATGTACTATCGGCATATAACCAAAACGGAAGCGAAGGAATAAAATCGGATAAGCGAAGATATGGCGAAATTGTTTATCGCCCCGTTGACCGACGCGAAAACTATGTAAAGCGTTGCATTGGGCTACCAGGCGAAACAATTGAAATGAGAGACGATGATGTATATATTGACGGAGAGCTTTTGGCGAATCCTGAGATGGCACAACACAACTACATGATACAAACTGACGGAACTAATATATCTGCAAAAGCATTCTCAGATTTAGGCATCAACATAGCTGACTATGCAAGTGACGATATGACTGGACAACGTGTACAAGATTTATCTTATGCCGACAGTTTAAGCATGGCTCAATTGGGACTAAGAAACGAAAATGGCAAAAAAGGAAAACTCTATTACAGCATCCCTATGACAGACAAAATGGTATCTGAAATGAAAGCAAAACCATTTGTTTGGACAGTTGTAAAAGAGGCAGAGCCTAAAGGCTCAGGGCTATACTATCCGTTAGATTATCAACAAGATTGGACAAGAGATACTTTTGGACCTCTTTGGATTCCAAAAAAAGGTGCAACTATCAATTTCGATACCGACACAGAATATAAGGTAGCAGCCTACAACCGTTGCATAAAAAACTACGAAGGAAACGATTTTGAGTATCGCAACGGAAAAGTATTTATCAATGGAGAAGAGACCAACTCTTATACCTTTACAATGGACTACTACTTTATGATGGGCGACAACCGTCACAACTCTGCTGATTCGCGTGTTTGGGGATTTGTTCCTGAAGACCACATAGTGGGTCAACCTCTACTGATTTGGTTGTCACTCGAAAAAGACAAAGGATGGTTGAGCGGAAAAATACGCTGGAACAGACTATTTAGAAGTGCCAAAAAGTAATGGAAACTGTTCTGCTGTCATCGCTTTACCTTGCTCCTGTTCAATATTACAGCAAACTATTTAGAGCAGAAAAAGCGATAATAGAAATTCACGACAACTATCAAAAACAGTCGTATCGTAACCGCTGCATCATTGCAGCGGCAAACGGTGCACTTCCTCTTAGCATACCCATAGACAAACCTAAGGGTGTAAAATTCATGATGAAAGATATCAAAATTGCCGACCACGGCAATTGGCAACATTTTCATTGGAATGCTATCGTATCAGCCTACAACTCTTCTCCTTTTTTTGAATACTACAGAGATGACTTCTCAATCTTTTACGAGAAGAAGACAACCTATCTTTTCGACCTCAACGAACAGTTGCGCACTCTTATTTGTAATCTGCTCGAAATAGAGACTCCAATTGGCTATACCAAAAGCTTTGTAGAAGAAGCCAACAATGATACATTAGACCTAAGGGAAACCATTCACCCCAAAAGAGATTGGCACAAAACAGACAAACAGTTTGTTGCAAAACCCTACTATCAAGTTTTTGCTGACAAACGTCCGTTTATCGAAAATATGAGCATTATAGATTTACTGTTTAATATGGGAAACGAGGCACGGCTCTATCTGTAATAGTTTTGTTGAAAAAATCATTACTAATTGCAACAGAGCTCTCTTTTCTTTATCAAAGGCAATAAATTCCACTTTTCCACTATTTTTATGTAAATTTGCAGTTAAAACATATAGTTACAATGAATAATAAAGATCAAGTTAGAGTACGATTTGCACCAAGCCCAACGGGTCCACTACACATTGGTGGTGTGCGCACAGCATTATACAATTATCTTTTTGCAAAACAGCAAGAAGGAAAATTTATTCTCCGCATAGAAGATACCGATTCAAAAAGATTTGTAGAAGGTGCAGAAGATTACATAGAAGAAGCTTTCGAGTGGTTGGGATTGGCGTTTGACGAGGGTCCTAAGGCTGGAGGAAAATATGGACCCTACAGGCAATCGGAACGTAAAGACAGATACAAACAGTATGTCAACAAGCTACTCGACTCGGAGAATGCTTACATTGCCTACGACACTGCAGAAGAGCTAGATGCTAAACGCAAAGAGGTAAGCAATTTTCAATACGATGCATCCACACGGATGCAGATGCGCAACTCCCTCTCTTTGTCTATGGAGGAGATTGAAGAACTTATCAAGAAAGATGTACCCTATGTTGTTCGCATAAAAGTAGAACCTAATATCGATATCACAGTAAACGATTTGATTAGGGGTGAAGTAGTTATCAACTCTTCGGTGTTGGATGACAAAGTGATTTTCAAATCGGCAGATCAACTGCCTACTTATCATCTTGCCAATATAGTGGACGATCATCTCATGCGTATTACCCATGTGATAAGAGGCGAAGAGTGGTTGCCCTCTGCCCCACTTCATGTGTGGATGTACAAATGTTTGGAATGGGAAGATACTATGCCACAATTTGCTCACCTGCCCTTGTTGCTAAAACCTGAAGGCAATGGAAAATTGAGCAAGCGCGATGGCGACCGTCTTGGTTTTCCAGTATTTCCATTACAATGGACCGACCCATCAACAAACGAAGTTTCATCGGGATACCGCGAGAATGGTTATTTACCAAAAGCAGTTGTCAACTTTCTAGCGTTGCTAGGTTGGAATCCAGGACACGACGAGGAGGTAATGACAATTGACCATATGATTGAAGTGTTCTCTTTTGACAGATGCAGCAAAAGTGGAGCAAAATTCGATTACGAAAAAGCAAAGTGGTTCAATCACGAATATATACAACGTACTGCTGACAAAGAGCTGGAGAAACTATTCAGACCAATACTAGTAGCAAACAACATAACCGCAACGGAAGAGTTTGCAGAAAAAGTAATAGCGTTGGTAAAGAATAGAGCTTACCTTATTGAAGACCTGTGGGAACAAGGAAGTTTCTTTTTTGAAGCACCCACAGAGTATGATGCAAAGACAGTGAAGAAGCGTTGGAAAGAAGATACTCCAAGGCAAGTAGCCGAATTGATTAAGGTAATAGAAGGGATAGAAGATTTTTCAAGTGAAAATCAAGAGACTGTAGTGAAAGAGTGGATAGCGTCGAATGAACTTCATATGGGTCAAATAATGAATGCTTTTAGATTGGCACTTGTAGGTGCAGCTAAAGGTCCCCATATTTTCGACATCACATCGATGATTGGGAAACAAGAGACCATAGACCGACTACAAAGAGCAATAACAACTATCAACAAAGAATAACCGTTTAGATGTATAACATAGGTATTTCAGTTTACTCTTTTTTCCTTCATCTAATAGCGCCTTTTCACAAAAAGGTGAAACTGATGGTTGAAGGTCATGCAAACACCTACGAGATTCTTAAAACAGAGGTGGATGCTGCAAGTAAATATGTTTGGTTTCATGTTGCATCATTGGGAGAGTATGAGCAAGCACTACCCATGATTGAAACTATTAGAAAAGAAAAACCAAACTACAAGATATTACTGACATTCTTCTCCCCTTCGGGATATGAGGTTCAAAAAAACAACAAGCTAGTTGATATTGTTTGTTATTTGCCTTTCGACAGAAAGAAAAATGTGAAACGCTTTCTCGATTTGGCAAAACCCGACATAGCTATATTTGTAAAATATGAGTTTTGGTACAACTTTATTCACGAACTCTATCTACGAGAGATACCAGTTTATCTGATTTCTGCTATTTTTCGCCCCAATCAACTGTTTTTCAAACCGTGGGGAGGTGTTTTCAAAAAAATACTTCACTACTACACTCAGCTATTTGTACAAGACAAACAGTCGAAACAACTTCTTAAAAAAGAAGGTGTTGACAATGTAACAGTGATGGGCGACACCCGCATGGATAGAGTAATCAAAATAAAAGAAGAGGCTCTGGAACTTCCAATAGTTGAAAAGTTTACAACACTCAAAAACTGTCAAAGAGTGCTAGTTGCTGGTAGCTCGTGGACTGAGGACGAAAACCTCCTTATCAATTATTTCAACAAGCATGCCTACTTAAAGCTCATCATCGCACCACACCTTATCGACGAAGCCCATTTGAAAGAGATTGAGAACAAATTGAAACGGTCGTTTATAAGATATTCGCAAGCACAATCTGAAGATGTGGATATTCTGAAATACGACTGCTTGATTATTGATAACTTCGGATTGCTATCTTCAATCTATCGATACGGACAAATAGCCTATATTGGCGGTGGGTTTGGTGCAGGTATTCACAATTTGCCCGAAGCTGCAGTGTATGGAATTCCCGTTATATTCGGACCAAACCACAAGAAGTTTCTTGAAGCTAGAGAGTTGCTTAAAAATGGTGGAGGATTTACATTATCGGACGAAACAGAGCTGAATAAAATATTAAAAAACTTTGTAACATCTCCCGAAGACCTTGAAATTGCGGGAGAAGCCGCAGCTGATTATATATATAAAAGTGCTGGAGCTACACAAAAAATTGTTGCAAAAATTGCATTCTAAAACATACACTTATTCGATTGATAAACACTAGGTGTAAATTTTGATGACAATGCTATGAATAATAGCGATAAACAATTACCTTTGAAACGGGTTTATAAATAAAATGTGCAAATTTTATATTTGAGACCACTCTAAAAACGCTCAAATGCTAATAATTAGTTTTCCTCCACCCACTATCCTTGCACGGAATTTAGGGATGAAAAGCTAGCAGGAAAGCTGACTTTCGGAGCACATTTATAGTTGAAAGCGTACTTATAAACAACTTGGGTAAATTAAGACAACATGAATAAATCAAAATCGAAATATCGTATAAAAACGCGAGTGTATGTCCCTCTTTTGTTTATCCTCGCAACACTGCTTATCACTTATGCATTTCCACGACAAGGGAAATTTAAATACTCCTTCAACGAAGGACGCCCATGGAGATATGGCTTACTCACAGCACCTTTTGACTTTCCTATATTCAAGTCTGCTAAGCAATTACAACAAGACCAAGATAGCATTCTTGTTTTCTACGAACCTTATTACAAAGTGAACCAAGAAGCAAAAGTAGAGGCTATTGCCAACTTTGATGCCGACTCTAACTTAGCCCCTACACTTAGCAAACTAGAACGCTCATATATAGGATATATTCGCAACAAGTTGCACGAAATATATCACAAAGGAATAATAAGTAGTGCCGACTATGACAAATTGGTATCATCAAAAAAAGAGACAATCCGCCTACGCGAAGATAAAGAGGCAAAACCTAGAAAGATAGATTCATTTTACACTATTAAATCGGCTTACGAAGCCATTATAAACGATGCTCCGCAATCGCTTGAAGAGAACAAACTAAAAGCTGCCGACGTAAACAACTATTTGCAAGAAAGCATTGTATATGACGCAGCCACATCTGAAAAGGCAAAAAGCGAGTTTGTACAACAAGTATCGCCTACAATAGGTATGGTTCAAACTGGTGAGCGAATTATTGGAGAGGGCGAAATTGTTGATCAAAATGTGTACAATATACTTTCGTCTCTCAAAAAAGTTACGGAAGACCGTACAGGACCAGGAAGCAGGTCTAAATTAATTGTACTTGGCGAGTTTTTCTTGATTGCCATATTGATGGGCTCTTTCTACATGTATCTACTCTTTTTTAGAAGAGAAGAGTATCTTAATAGAAAACATGTAACGTTTATGGTGCTCATCATGACTCTTTTTGTGATTCTAACGGCTATAAGTGTCAATTACAACCTGTTCAATGTTTACATAATCCCCTTTGCGATAGTCACCATTCTCATCCGCACTTTTATTGACTCGCGAACCGCACTAAACGCTAGTTTAGTTACTATTCTGCTCTGCTCACTCATGGTGTCGTTCACCTTAGAGTTTATCGTGCTACAAATCATCATTACAATGATTTGTATATTCAACTTAAAGGAGTTGACAGAACGCTCGCAACTAATTCGTAGTTCATTTATTATATTAGGGGCATATATAGTGGTTTATGTAGCGCTAGTGCTAGCTCAAGATGGTGATATATCTTCAGTAAACTGGGAGTACATTATCTTTTTCCTTATCAACTTTATCTTTATCACCTTCTCCTATCTATTAGTTTATATGGTAGAAAAATCTTTTGGATTTATCTCGGGTGTGAGCATGGTAGAGTTGGCAAATATAAACAAACCCATTCTACGTCAGTTATCGGAAGAGGCTCCTGGCACATTTCAACACTCTATGCAAGTGTCTAATCTAGCTGCTGCTGCAGCTATAGAAATTGGGGCTAATCCATCATTAGTAAGAACTGGCGCACTGTATCACGACATTGGCAAACTTGAAAACCCCGCATTCTTTACCGAGAATCAAGCACCAGGAATGAATCCTCATGCTGGACTTCCATTTGAAGAGAGTGCACGCATCATTATAAATCATGTGCGCTTTGGGGTGAAAAAAGGACAAAAAGCAGGACTACCTCAACAAATTATCGACTTCATAGCAACACATCATGGCACTAGCACACCAAAATACTTCTACAACTCGTGGAAGAATGCCAACCCAGGCAAAGAGATTGACGATGCAGCCTTTTCATATCCTGGTCCTAACCCATTTACAAAAGAGACTGCCATATTGATGATGGCTGATACGGTAGAAGCTGCTTCTCGCAGTCTTCCCGAATACACTGAAGAATCCATTAGCAAACTAGTGAACAAACTAATTGATGCGCAAATGGAGGAAAAGCTCTTTCACAAAGCGCCAATCACCTTTCAGGAGATAGATAGAATTAAAAAACTTTTTATTGAAAAGCTACAAACAATCTATCATTCACGCATCATTTATCCAGAATTGAAAAAAGAGGAGAAGCCATTGAAAACAGATACAACGCTGAATGAGATTTGAGTAGAGTTGATGGGGTCATTTAATCCGCCTGTTTGAGTTAAACCTAGCTCTCAGGAGGGTACTTTCGAGATGTTTGGAATAACTCTAGTTCTCGGAAGTTCTCCCACAAGTTGTTTGTGATGAAAGTAGTCCTACGGTAAGCTCCCACAAGCTGTTTGTAATGAAAGAAGTCCTACGGTAAGCTCCCACAAGCTGTTTGTAATGAAAGAAGT
>CAZUHZ010000036.1:0-14631 GCA_964620895.1 uncultured Dysgonomonadaceae bacterium
AGAAAGCGTGAGAATACATTTCACTTGTGTTTCCAATGTCTCCTCTTTTTGCATCAGCTATTAAAAATAGTTCAGGATAACGTTGTTTGATATAGGCTGCTGTTTTCTCAAAAGATAACCAACCTTCTAGACCTCCTGCTTCGTAAAAAGCTAAATTAGGCTTATAGGCTACACAGTATTTAGCTGTTGCATCTATTATTGCTTTATTAAACTCATAGATAGGATCGTCAGTATCCAATAAATGAACAGGTATTCTGTTTATATCTGTGTCTAAACCTACAC
Organism: uncultured Dysgonomonadaceae bacterium; assembly: GCA_964620895.1. Lineage (GTDB taxonomy): Bacteria > Bacteroidota > Bacteroidia > Bacteroidales > Dysgonomonadaceae > UBA2632. The sequence continues at coordinate 283 of CAZUHZ010000036.1, forward strand.
ATAGAAACGACTGTTTCTTTTTTATTTGATTGAATAGCTCTCGTTTAGTCATAATAGAGTAATTGTTATATTAAAACTAGAGGTTAGCCTCTTTAAGCTTTTCTGCATTTTCAGTTATGATTAATTGATTAATCACATCTTCAATATCACCATTCATAAATCCTGTCAGATTATGACTTGTATAATTTATTCTATGATCTGTTATTCTTCCTTGTGGATAATTATATGTGCGAATCTTTGCTGATCTGTCGCCTGTAGAAACAAGTGTTTTGCGGCGAGAAGCTATGTCGCCTTGTCTTTTATTAAGCTCAATATCATATATTCTAGAGCGTAGCACCTGCATAGCAGTTTCTCTATTTTGAACCTGTGAACGTCCTGCTTGACAAACAACTACAATACCAGTGGGTTTGTGAGTAAGTTGCACTTTGGTTTCAACTTTGTTTACATGCTGTCCACCAGCACCACCCGAACGCGAAGTTTGCAAATCGATATCTGCAGGATTTATTTCAACATCAAATTCTTCTGCTTCTGGCAAAACTGCAACTGTTGCTGCCGATGTATGAACACGTCCCTGTGTCTCTGTTTGTGGTACTCGTTGAACACGATGAACACCCGATTCATATTTCAAAATACCATAAACGCCATCTCCAGAAACTGTGAAGATGATTTCTTTATACCCTCCAGATGTTCCTTCATTTAAACTTGTGATTTCAGTTTTCCAACCTTTATCTTCACAAAATTTTGCGTACATTTTATATAAGTCACCTGCAAATATGGCAGCTTCATCACCACCTGTACCACCCCGAATTTCCATGATAACATTTTTATCATCTTCAGGATCTGTGGGAATGAGTAGATATTTAATTTTTTCTTCTAATTCGGGCAGTGTATCGCTATATTGTGATAGTTCTTCGTTAGCCAATTCCCTTAACTCACTATCTGACTCATTTTCTAAAATATCTTTAGCTTCTTGGATAGAGTTATAAGCATTTTTGTACTCATTTCTAGCATCTATAATTTTCTGTAGTTCGCTATATTCCTTGTTCAGCTTAACATAGCGCTTCATATCTGATATAACATTAGGGTCTGAAATAAGGGTAGCTACTTCCTCAAAACGGACAACCAAATGTTCTAACTTACTTAATAATGAATTTTCGTTCATAAATAACTTTCTAAAATAATATTACAAGTGAATCAATAGTTGAATTTACCATATTCACTTTCTATTGTCAAACCTTTTGTTGTTGCCTTTTCAACACGACCAACAATTTGAGCATCAATATTGAATGATTTTGACAACTCTATTACCTGGTTAGCATATTGCTCAGGTAGATATATTTCCATTCTATGTCCCATGTTAAACACTTTGTACATTTCGCTCCAATCTGTATTCGACTGCTCTTGAATCAATTTAAACAGAGGTGGCACTTGAAACAAATTGTCTTTAATTACATGCAAATTGTCACCTAAGAAGTGAAGTATTTTTGTTTGTGCTCCACCAGAACAATGAATCATTCCATGTATCACATCTCTTAACTCTTTTAACATAAGAGATATCACTGGTGCATAAGTACGAGTAGGAGAGAGGAGTAGTTTTCCAGCATCCACTCCAAGGTCTTCTACCATCTCTGTTAACTTCAATTTGCCTGAATATACAAGATCCTTGGGTATTGCAGAGTCGTAACTTTCAGGATATTTTTCTGCTAAGTAATTAGCAAATAAATCATGTCGTGCAGAAGTTAATCCATTGCTACCAGTGCCGCCATTATATTCATTTTCATAGGTAGCTTGTCCACTTGACGATAATCCAACAATAAAATCGCCTGCTTGAATGTTTGCATTGTCAATTACATCTACACGTTTCATGCGACAAGCAACTGTACTGTCCACAATAATAGTTCTAACTAAATCGCCTACATCAGCAGTTTCTCCTCCAGTGGGATAAATATTTACTCCTAATTCTTTTAACTCTTCGCAAAGTTCATTTGTTCCATTAATAATGGTTGAAATTACTTCACCTGGAATTAAGTTTTTATTTCTTCCAATTGTAGATGATAGTAAAATATCATCTGTTGCTCCGACACATAATAAATCATCAACATTCATAATGAGTGCATCTTGCGCAATTCCTTTCCATACTGAGAGATCGCCAGTTTCTTTCCAATACATATATGCTAACGATGATTTTGTGCCAGCACCGTCGGCATGCATAATATTACAATAATCAGAATCACCTCCTAAAATATCTGGAATAATTTTACAAAATGCTTTTGGGTATAAACCTTTATCAATATCTTTTATTGCACTGTGCACATCTTCTTTTGAAGCAGAAACTCCCCGTAATCCGTATCGTTGCTTATCCATCTGTAATATACTTGTTTTTCTATTTTATTTATACAATGCAAATATACAATTTTATATCGTTTATATTTGTTTGTTTGTTCAACAATAATAATGGTCATTACATCGAATAATGACTATTATGTTTAATTGAGTTATGCATGTTTATCTACTGTTTCTTATGCTATGCTATCCTATTCTTATACCTAAAGCAAAAAAAGGTGATACAAAATTTGCATCACCTTTTTTGTAACTATATATATTGCTAATTTGCTTCTAGCTCTTCTTCTACTATTTCTAGCTCTTCAGATTTATCTACGCCTAAATTACTTAAGTTGTAATAAACATTTTGAAGTTTAATTAATGCACTTTTGATGATAGAGTCATCAGCACTACGTGCCTTTAAAAGTTCAGTAAATTTCTCTAAATGTGGCAATGCTAACATATAAAACTCAACAGTTTTTTTATCATTCTCTGCTTGAAGTTTTCTGTCGCTCATTTGTTGTGCTGATTGGTCTTTAAGATTTTGTGCTTGAAGAATATAATTTACAGCAAGTCCTTCTAATGCACGTTCGCAATCTTCGTCTTGAACTAATGCTTTTTTGTATTCTGCTTCAGCTTTATCAAATTCTTCACGTTCTGCGTATATTGCAGCTTTTACACTATTTAAATCACAAGCATTGCTTGGATCATTTTCAATAGCTTGTTCCAAATAATCTAGTGCTTTTTCATTTTCTCCTTCACGAATGTACACATTTATCAGATTAGGAATAAAATATTTGCTTTGAGGAAATTTTGATGCCCCTACGCTTAACACTTCAATATAACTTGCACTATCACCTATTTGCATATACTCACTAGCCATTAATTCGTATAAGTCACTTTCTTGATAAGCTGTATTTTCTATAAATGGTTCATTAATAGCTCGTTCTATAAGATTTAATGCTCTTTCGTGATCTTCTGCTTGAATAGCTGTAATTATTGAATAATATTTGATTGTTTGATATGTACTATCAAGCACAAAGTCTTCTTTGCTGTCTTCAAATAAATCGAGAGTTGGAATATCCCAATGAACTTCAAAAAATTCAGAAGCCTTAGCATAATTCTGTTTATCGTTGAAGTATATTCCTCCATTAATAAAGAATGGATGATTTGCTCTTAGTGTGGCAGCAATATCTTTTCTTACTCTATTTCTCACTCTACCTTTAGAATCTGGAAGTTGAGCAAGTGAATCTGCTTTTAAGTATGGAACATATGATTCCATTAGCCCATTATACATTAATTCGTCATTTGGGTTCTGCCCTAGCATCTGTTTAGCTCTCTCATTTTCAAAAGCTTTGTCTCCAATGTCTCCAGCTAGTTTCCATGCATTTGGGTCACTGACAGATTCACCACTGTCTAGAGCTTGCTTTATTAGTACTCTAGCTTCATTTAAGTCATTGCTTTTCAATGATCTACTTGCGTCTTTAACAACTCCTTTTTGTGCACATGCAAAAAAAGATAAAGTTGTAATAAGACTTAGGATAAAAAATTTTCTCATTTGATTCTTATTTTAATTTGATTAATTATGTTATCTGTTAATTCCTACTATAATTAGTTTGACTTTGTTTTTGTAAATAGTTTAATTAATCTTCAGATTCATTTTCGTTTTCGGATGTCAAATCGTTTTCACCTTTACTTTCACCTTCAATATCAACTTCCAATGAATCATCTAAATTCAAGTCATCAATTATGCTTTGACTTTCATCATCCTCTTGAGAATTTACTTTACATACTGATGCAATTTCATCATTTCGTTTATCGAGATTTATAAGACGAACTCCTTGTGTTGCACGTCCCATAGTGCGAATATCGGAAATATTCAAACGAATTGTTATCCCAGACTTGTTAATTATCATTAAGTCGTTATCATCCGTAACGCTTTTGATTGAAACTAACTTGCCTGTTTTTTCAGTAATATTGAGTGTACGAACACCTTTTCCACCACGATTCGTAATTCTATATACAGGCTCACCATCTTCATCATTCAATCTTGTTCGTTTGCCATAACCTTTTTCAGAAACAACAAGAATTGTATCTTCAGAGTCTGGTGCCATACAAATCATGCCAATCACTTCATCATCAGGACCATCAAGTCTCATTCCGATTACACCTGTAGCAGTACGCCCCATTGGTCTAACATTAGTTTCTTTGAAGCGAATTGCTCTACCATTTCTATTGGCTAAAAGAATATCTTTATTGCCATTTGTCATACGAACTGAGATTACTTCATCATCATCTCTCAAAGTTATTGCAATAACACCGTTTTGCCTTGGTCTAGAATATGCTTCTAAGAGAGTTTTTTTCACTATTCCTCTTTTTGTACTAAATATTAAATAGTGAGAATTTAAGTACTCTTCGTCTTCAAGTTCTTTTACTCTAACAAATGCGGTAACTGTATCGTCAGAGTCAATATTCAATAAATTTTGAATTGCACGTCCTTTAGAGTTCTTTGAACCTTCAGGTAATTCATATACGCGTAACCAAAATACTTTTCCTTTTTGGGTGAAAAACAGCATGTAATTGTGCATAGTAGCTGGATACATAAACTCCACAAAATCTTCTTCGCGTGTTTCTGATCCTCGAGCTCCTACCCCTCCTCTATTTTGAGTTCTGAATTCAGATAAAGGTGTTCGTTTAATATATCCAAGATGAGAAATAGTGATAATCATATCATCATCTGAGTAAAAGTCTTCTGGATTTAATTCTTCAGAAGAATATATTATTTCTGAACGACGTTCATCACCAAATTTATTTTTAACCTCAATAAGCTCATCTTTTATAACTTGCATCCGCATCTCTTCGCTATTCAATATTTCGTTCAGATAGCTTATCAATTTCTGCAGTTCATCAAATTCAGCTCTCAACTTATCCTGCTCTAGACCAGTAAGATGACGCAAACGCATTTCAACAATTGCACGAGATTGAATTTCTGTAAGATCAAACCGCTCTATTAATGCTTGAATAGCATCTTGCGGATTATTAGATGCTCTAATTAAGGCAATAACTTCATCAATATTATCAGATGCTATTATCAATCCCTCCAAAATATGGGCTCTATCTTCTGCCTTTTGAAGTTCAAATTTAGTTCTTCGTACAACAACATCATGACGATGATCTACAAAGTGTCTGATAAGGTCTTTAAGATTTAGCATTTGTGGTCTTCCGTTGACCAATGCAATATTATTGATGCTAAATGACGACTGTAATGCAGTTAGTTTATAAAGTTTATTCAAAACTACGTTAGCGTTGGCATCACGTTTTACATCTACAACAATACGCATTCCGTTTCGGTCCGACTCGTCGTTGATATTAGATATTCCATCTATTCTTTTTTCAACAACTAAGTTGGCTATATTCTTAATCAGATCTGACTTATTTACCAAATATGGAATTTCAGAAACAATTATCTGATCATGATTTCTAGTAGTTTCAATTTCTGCTCTTCCTCGCATAACTATGCGTCCTCTACCAGTATTAAAAGCTTCTTCAACTCCTTTGTAACCATATATATAACCACCGGTTGGAAAATCTGGAGCTTTTATGTACTCCATCAATCCAGTAATATCTATATCGTTATCTTCTATATAAGCAATTATACCATCAATACTTTCTGATAAGTTATGAGGTGCCATATTGGTAGCCATACCCACAGCAATACCTGAAGCACCATTCATTAAAAGATTTGGGATACGAGTTGGTAATACTGTAGGCTCTTGAAGTGTATCATCAAAGTTAAGTTGAAAATCAACGGTGTCTTTTTCAATATCACGTAGCATCTCCTCTGATAGTTTATTCAGTCGAGCCTCTGTATAACGCATCGCTGCAGGACTATCACCATCTACACTACCCATATTACCTTGACCATCTACAAGCATATAACGCATACTCCAATGTTGCGCCAAGCGCACCATTGCATGATACACAGACGAGTCACCATGCGGGTGGTATTTTCCTAAAACCTCACCAACTATTCTAGCTGATTTTTTATGCGGTTTGTTAGATGCGTTGTTCAGTTCGTGCATACCAAAAAGAATACGTCTATGAACAGGTTTAAAACCATCTCTTACATCAGGTAAAGCACGTGAAACGATGACCGACATCGAGTAATCGATGTAGGCTGACTTCATTTCATCCTCAATATTTATCTTAATGATTCTATCTTCTTTTTCAATCATACATTTTATATGTTATAATTCTGTTGTTTTTCTCTTCAATTGAAAACAGTTATAAACTTGATATTTAACTGTTTAAATTAAGCCGTTTTTATATTCTAAAACTTTACTAAGGTAGTACATTTGTTTGAATTTAACAAAGAAATAAAAGATGATTCCTTCCATTATTAACAAAAAACAGCATTTTGTTAAAATGTTGTTTTAGTGTGGCGTATTCTACTCAACATTTAATCACTCAGGGTTTAATTCACCGCCACTTGTGGCGAAAAAATAATTTTTAACCCATCATGATAGCCCGACCGCTTGTAGCGGGGAAATTCATTTGCTTGTAAAAAATAAAAAAGGAGCAATTATAGTATCACTCCCTTTTCGTATTTAAATTCTCGTAGCTCACTTATCTACCGTGACAGCTTTTATATTTCTTTCCACTTCCACAGGGACATGGCTCATTTCGTCCTACTTTTTTCTCAACTCTTATCGGCTCTGGTCTGCTTCTTTCTCGCGTATCAGTAGAGCCAGCTTGAGATTGAGCAGATTGGCTTGAAGTATCTTCTTTTTCTGTACGATACTTACTATAGTCAGTTTTCTTTTCCTTAGCTGCTCTTTGTACCTGCTCAGGTTCTCTAATAGGTATTTGACCACGCATAAGCACAGATACTGATTTTGAATTGACATCCCCAATCATATCCTTGAAAAGATTAAATGATTCAAGTTTATAAATTAACAGAGGGTCTTTTTGTTCATAGCTAGCATTTTGAACTGAATGACGCAAGTCGTCCATTTCACGCAAATGATCCTTCCAGTTCTCATCAATTGTATGGAGGATGATTGATTTTTCAAATGCTCTTACCAAAGCTTTAGACCCACTCTCGTAAGCCTCTTTCAAGTTGCACGAAATATTATATACTTTCTTACCATCTGTCACTGGTATCAATATGTTTTCATACATTGCACCTTGATTTTCATATACTTGTTTGATGACGGGTTGAGCTATTTCGGCTAACTTTTCGGACTTACGTTTAAAAGCTTTAATTGCAGCTTCAAACACTTTTTCGCCTTGTTCTTGTGGCTTAAATTCTTTAAATTCTTCTTCAGAATATGGAAGATCCAATGCCATTATACGCAAAAGCTCCAATTTCAAGTCATCATAACTGTTTTGGAATTGCTCAGTAATGCCTACTGCTGTATCGTAAATCATATTTACAACATCAATACCAATACGCTCGCCCATCAAAGCATTGCGTCTGCGTTTATAAATTACCTCACGCTGTGAATTCATCACATCGTCATATTCAAGCAATCTTTTACGAATACCAAAGTTGTTTTCCTCTACTTTCTTTTGCGCTCTCTCTACTGATTTGCTCAACATGTTGTGTTCCAACACATCCCCTTCTTTGAAACCCATTTTATCCATGAGTCCTGCAATTCTTTCAGTTGCAAACAAGCGCATCAAATCGTCTTCTAGCGACACAAAGAATATTGACGAACCTGGGTCTCCTTGCCTACCAGCACGTCCACGCAATTGTCTATCAACTCGTCGAGATTCGTGACGCTCTGTACCAACAATGGCCAATCCTCCAGCTTTAACAACTTCGGGCGATAGCTTAATGTCTGTACCACGTCCAGCCATATTTGTAGCAATTGTTACAACACCAGCTTGCCCAGCAGTAGCCACAATATCAGCTTCACGCTGGTGAAGCTTAGCATTCAGTACGTTATGTTCTATTTTACGTAAACTTAGCATTCTGCTCAATAGCTCTGAAACTTCTACAGAAGTTGTACCAACCAATACAGGGCGCCCAGCTTCAATCAAACTGGTTATTTCATCAATAACTGCATTATACTTTTCTCGCTTAGTCTTATAAATGCGGTCGTTCATATCGTTACGCACAATTGGTTTGTTGGTAGGAATTACCACCACGTCCAATTTGTAGATGTCCCACAATTCTCCTGCTTCTGTTTCAGCAGTACCAGTCATACCTGCTAACTTGTTGTACATCCTAAAGTAGTTTTGCAATGTAACAGTAGCAAAAGTTTGTGTTGCAGCTTCCACTTTCACACGCTCTTTGGCTTCAATAGCTTGGTGTAAACCATCAGAGTACCTTCTACCTTCCATTATACGGCCGGTTTGCTCATCTACAATTTTCACCTTATTATCAATCACTACATACTCATCATTTTTATCAAATAATGTGTATGCTTTCAAAAGTTGATTTACAGTATGTATTCGTTCAGATTTGATAGCATAGTTTTGCAAAAGCTCGTCTTTTTTTGCTGCCTTTTCTTCATCTGTTAAAGGTTGGTTTTCCAAATCAGAAAGTTGACCACTAATATCAGGTAAAACAAAAAATGTTGGGTCGTCAGATTTTCCTGTCAACATATCAATACCCTTATCAGTCAAGTCAATACTGTTGTTTTTTTCATCAATTACAAAATACAAAGGATCGGTTACAATATGCATATTACGCATTTGCTCAGCCATGTAAAACTCCTCCGTTTTTATCATTGCAGCTTTTACACCTTGCTCACTCAAGTACTTTATAATAGGTTTGTTTTTGGGCAACCCTTTAAATGAACGAAACAAAAGCAAGCTACCCTCTTCTCTTTCTTTTGGGTCTTCCGACGCCATTTTCACTTTAGCTTCAGCCAATAGCTTGGTTGACATGTCGCGTTGTGCTTTCACAATTAGCTCTACACGAGGACGTAGTATGTCATACAATTGCTCATCTCCTTTAGGAACAGGTCCTGAGATAATCAATGGTGTTCTAGCATCGTCAATTAATACAGAGTCCACCTCGTCAACAATAGAAAAGTTGTGTTTGCGTTGCACTAAGTCTTGTGGCGAAATAGCCATATTGTCTCTCAAGTAGTCGAAGCCAAATTCATTGTTTGTACCAAATGTAACATCTGCTTCATAAGCTTTACGTCGTTCATCAGAGTTAGGTTGATGTTTATCAATACAATCTACACTCAAACCATGAAACATATACAATGGACCCATCCACTCTGAGTCACGTTTTGCCAAATAATCATTCACCGTCACCACGTGTACACCATTCTTTGTAAGTGCATTAAGATAAACTGGTAAAGTTGCTACAAGCGTTTTACCCTCACCCGTAGCCATCTCCGCAATTCGTCCTTTGTGCAATACTACACCACCAAATAGCTGAACATCGTAATGAATCATATTCCACACTATTTCTGTGCCTCCTGCTTCCCAGCGGTTTTTATAGATTGCTTTATCACCTTCTATATACACAAAATCGTGTTTTGCAGCCAAATCTTTATCAAATTGTGTAGCTGTTACCACAATTTCCTCATTCTCGGTGAATCTGCGAGCTGTATCTTTCATAATAGCGAAAGCTTCGGGTAGCACCTCTTCAAGTATTACCTCAAACTTGTCGGAGATTTCTTTTTCAATCTTGTCAATATCTTCCCAAATCACTTCGCGCTCTTCAAGATCAACATCTTCTATTCCTTCTTTCAGCTTACTTATTTTGTCTTTCTCTTCCGAAACATATTCATGAATGCGGTTTTCCACTTCTTTCGATTTACTACGAAGCTCATCATTCGACAATTTTTTTATTTCGGGATATACCTCTTGAATTTTCTTCACATACGGATTCATTTCTTTTGAGTCGCGCTGTGCTTTATTTCCAAAGAGTTTTGATATAATTTTATTAAATGCCATAGTTTTAAATTAGTTACGTAGTTTCTTTTTGCTACGTTATATATATGTGTGTAATAATAGTTCTATAAGATAATAATTTAAAATAGTTCTTGCAATACTTTGCTGTTTGATCCATTGGGAGCTCTTATACGCAACCTATGAGTAACGCTTGGAGCAATTTCTGTGGCATCTATAATTCTACTCACGTTTTTCGGCTTCAAGTTGTTGCCAAAAAAGATAGCAGGTGCTGCCATACTATTATCTCTCACTCTTTTGTGACTTGTTGGATTTTTAGGTGTTACAATTCTCCAACCTGGTTGTAGTTCTATAAACAAATCACCTGTTATGTCTCTATGAAAGCCGTTTTTGTGAATCTGTATAGCTTCGTTGTATGCACCATGCAACATCTGGTAAGACGTTACTACATCTTGCACACCCGAAAATTGAATCAAAAAATCAGCTGCACTTTCTTGAAACTCACGGTAATCTATTTTCTTATCTTCAATCAGTTTTCTGTCGAAATAGATTTGCTCATTATAATATTTCTTTATCCAATTCTCTCTACCATAAATAGCCATTAAGTACATATTCAAAAGAGCCTCGCATCTGTCTGGCTTAAAGTCTCCCCCTGGCAAGCGTGCGTCTGTTGGATAAACCTCTTGCTCGTCGAAATAGCCAGTTGAAACCACAAAGATAAATGCATTTTCTAAGCCAACGGCTTTATCCACAGCATCAATTATTTGTGCAATATCATTATCAAGACGCTGATAAGTGTCTTGTATTTCTATTGAGTAGTTTTTGTCGAGTGCATTATCAAAGTTGCCTGCATAAAAGCTGAGTGCAAGAAAGTCGGGATAACTATTTTGTCCCATAGTTGCACTTTCAATTGCTTTTACACCCATTTTTCTCACCTCTTCATTAATAAAAGGTGTCTGCTTCAACAATAAAAAACTGTTTGTTTTATTTGTTCCAAGTTTATGCTGAAAGTTATACAGGTTTTGTGTGTATGGAAAAGCATTGTACGACTCAATAGGTAAATTAGGCTTCCACACCAAACTGTTTATTTTTGTATTAAGCGATTGGTCGCTCCTATTGTATTCATCTACAAACGAATGGTAACTAGTGTAAAATGTGGTTGTTGCCCATCTACCTGAATAATTTTCAACCCAAAAAGCTCCACTTGCTGCATGACCTCCCGATGCTAGTGCGCCAGACGCATCGGGCGCAAATGCAAAAACATTGGACTTACCATTCGATGCAATTTTCAACTCGTCTGTAATAGTAGAAACTTTCAAAGGTAGTGGCGATAGTTTTTCAGAAGTAAAGTTACCCATGTATTTACTATCCGAAAATGATGAAACTTCAGAGAAGTCGTCACCAGACACTTTAATGTCGTTTACTATTCCATGATAAAAAGGAACTGTACCTGTATATATAGTGGCGATAGCCGATGCCTTGTCGGGCGAAGGGAAGTTGTAAACCATTTGATTGTAAACAACACCCTCGTTGAGCAATCTATTGAAACCTTTCTCGCCAAAATTCTTTTTAAAATGTTCTAAATAATCTCCCCTCAGTTGATCTATTGTAATTCCTACAACCAATTTTGGAATGCTATTTTGTTGAGCATAAAAAGTTGTAACTGAGAAAAGGGCCAGTATTGATGATAAAAATCTAATCATTATTATTGTTCATGTAGTTATATGCTTATAAAAAGGTGTTATTTAAAAAACGCTTTCTTAATATCGTTTCCTATTAACCTCTCCATCCTGCAAGCATGTAACTTACAGTTTTATATTGTCTGTTCTTTAAATAATTGTTCCTTATAATAATAAAATTAAAGCCTGAGCGCAACCATATACTCATTGCAAAAGGTATAGTTGCCCAATGCAATTGCTGTGGCAAAAACCACCAACTTAAAAGGAACAAACTAAGCACTGCAAAGTTAATAAAATGATAGTAATATACTACTTTTTTTAATGACTTTACCCATATAAAAATAGGTACAACTAAATGAACAACATGCAGCCATGCCAAATTCCAATTAGGACTTGTTGCGGGGTGCTCTGAAAAGAAAACCAAAAATGTGATAATCAAACCAGCAATACCAGCTATCGAAAACAACACAGTATCGTAAATACGAGCAGTTTTATCGTGATTAAATCGCAGTTGTAAGAATGAGATAAGAAGTGTCACTAACAACAATGCGAATGCTACAGGAACGGGCTTAAATATATCCAATTCGCTATATTCACTATTCTGACTATCAGACTCTAGTATAATTTCAGTAGAATCAACCAAAGAATAGCTTATAGTATCGTTTTGCTGCACTTTAGCATCCTTAAAAGCAACCATTAAGTAATGAGGTAGAAACATTTTTTCTCTATCTGTTATATCCTTATCAGCATCAGACCCAATTAATAAATCGATGCCAAATTCCATCCATGCATACTGGTGCACACACTCATGCACTAAGTCTCTAAAAGTTTGATTCTTATTTGTAATTGGATATACTACAGTCCCATTTACTACTGCCTCAATCATGTCTCTTGGTCGAGTAGCACAATTATCATAAAAGTAGTTGTATCTATACCTGCTATTTTCAGGAAGAGAATTAACGTATAAATCACTCCACAATTGTTGTTTTTGCGATAATGAAAGATTGATATCTTGACGCACCACCTCAAGACCCTTCATTTGATTTTCACTCAAAAACTGTTGATAAGAGGTTACACCTAATACATAATCTGTTTTTCCACGTAAAAAATTATACATAAAATGGGGTTGTGTAGGATCGAAGTACCCATAGTTAAAACAGGCATCAACTCCAGTTGAATCATCTTCTATTCTAACTACTGTATGTCCATAAAGAGAATACACTTCACCATCCCACGGCGAAACAGTATATAAACTAATTTTTGCGCTATCGCTAAGTTGTACTTGTGCAAAAGAGGATATAACCGATATAATTGACAGCAACAGGGCTGTAGAGATAAGTTTTTTCATCAAATACTATTCAACTTCGTTATCATTTTAAAAACAGACAAATGTAATGATTTTATAAGAACTTATCAACTCTCATTCTCACTTTTAGCTCAAAATATTATTCAAAAATAGTAGCAATAGCCCATTATTTATCATAGAGCATGCTTATTAGATAATAAAAAACATAGTAAATCTTAAATATATTGTGTATATTTGTAATACAACCCTTTAATAACCATTACTATGATTAAAAAAATTACTCTTATGTTATTTAGTATTGCACTTATAATGCCAACTGTTGCACAAGACATCAAGCTAAGTGCGCCCAACAAAACAAGCGGCAAACCACTTATGCAGGCATTAAGCGAACGTAAATCATCGCGCAACTTTATAGACAAGGAACTGTCAGTAGATGTTTTGTCGAACTTGCTGTGGGCTGCCAATGGATTCAACCGAGATGACAAAAGAACTGCACCAACTGCCAACGATAAGCAGGAGATAGAATTGTATGTAACACTTAAAAGCGGTGTTTATCTATACGATGCAAAAAACTCTATGCTGAAACTTATAAAAAGTGGTGATCATAGAGAATCGACTGGCAAACAAGACTTTGTTGCCAATGCATCAGTAAATATCATATTGGTTGCTGATATGAACAAAGCCTCTAGTCGCGAATATGCCTATACTGATTGTGGATTTGTAGCACAAAACATTTATCTGTTTGCAGCCTCCGAAGGATTGGGTGCTGTATCGCGTGGTTGGTACGACAAGGATGTGCTAGCCAAACTACTAAACCTACCTTCACACAAAGAAGTGTTACTTACTCATTCAGTAGGCATCGTTGATTAATTTGATAACAAAGAGACCAAATTTGTCTCTTTATTTCTGAGAATTTGAATAATGAGGTCATCAACCTCTCCATTTCCACCAAAAACAGGAATGTATTTGGTGGAAATTTTAATGCTATTTGACCCAATTAGTTTAAATAGCTACCCAAACAACAAACAAATAGCTAAATATACGGCATCAGTATTCAAGGAGATTGAAAAATACAAGAGTAAATTAAGAGAAAAAGCACCGTTTTTAGATATTTATAGTAGAAATAAGAGAAGCACGACACCTCTTTATTAAATAAACTGATGG